>JANTGQ010000001.1 GCA_024762845.1 Nitratifractor sp.
AAAAGCCTTATGCGAGCTAAGCAGTGCAAGTGTAGAGTCTAGTCCACCCGAAATTCCTATGACAGCTCTTTTTATGTGTGCTTGCTTCATTCTGCGAATCAAGGCATAAGCTTGAATGTCGGTTATCTCTTTACAGCGGTGTTCTCTATTATCTCTATCGCTTGGTACAAAAGGGTATGGGTCTATAAATCTATCTGACTCTTGGACATCATCTAACGCTTGCAACTGAATTACATTGTGTTCTGTCGGCTTAGACTGCGAAAAAGAGCTGTCAGAGCGGCGTAGATTAGAGACTCTTTGCAAATCAACACAGGCATAAAGTATCTTATTCTCAAAGCTAAGAGTACTATCTTGTGCAATAATAGAGCCATATTCACTTACTATTAAGTCTCCACCAAATATTGTATCTGTAGAGCTCTCTCCTAAAGAGCTTGATGCATAAGCATAGACAGAACTTGTTCGTGCGCTTTGGTTACGAACGAGCTCTCTTCTATACGTTGCTTTACCAATAACCTCGTTGCTTGCACTAAGGTTTAAAATTAAATTGGCACCATTTATTGCCAATTGGTTACTCGGGGGCGTTACTGCCCAAAGATCTTCGCAAATTTCGATACCAAACGTTAAATCTTTTGCATCACTAAAGAGTAAATCTACTCCAAATGGAACTTCGTAATCAAAGAAGTTTATACTACTCTCTTTTATATTCTGAGCCGATACAAAATATCTACTTTCGTAAAACTCCTGTTTATTAGGGATAAAGCTTTTAGGGACAAAAGCTAAAATTTTACCATTTTGCAAAACAGCTGCGGTATTATAGAGTCTATTTTGATGGAGGAGGGCATACCCTACAACAATAACAGTGTTTATTTCTTGAGTTTCATGGCATAGTCTCTCCAATGCATCTTTTTGTGCTCGTAAAAGTCTCTCTTGAAAAAGCAGATCGCCGACGGTGTATCCAATAAGGGTAAGCTCACTAAAGAGTATAATAGAAGCACTATTTTGCTTAGCATCTTTAATGAGTGTAAGAATACTCTCTAGATTCTTTTTTGGGTTGGCAAGTGTAAGTTTTGGGGCTGCAAGAGCAATTTTATAGAAACCAAACATTGTGTTCCTCTTTTTTTAAATATGGATAATTGTAACAAAAAATTATAAGAGTTTTTAATTTTTGTAGAAGTATATTAGAATTAAGTAGTAAAGAGTAGGTAGGTATCTATCTCTTAAAAGATTAGATACCTAGTTAAGTTCTGGTATAAATATTTTACCCTCTAACTATCTCTCCAGTGAAGCTTATAATTCCACGATATAAGTTACCAATATGTTTCATACCGTTTGATTTTAGTATCTGCTGTACTTGGTAGCTTCTGCTTCCTGTGTGGCAGTAGAGGATAATATTTTCATCTTTTCTCTCTACAATTTTATTGACCCAGTCGTAAAACTGTGTTGTTGGCAGGAGCTCATCTGTTCCTTTAATATGCCCCATTTTATACTCCATCAACTCTCTTACATCAATAAGTGAAAATTTGACCATACCCAGCTCTCTTGCCTCCAGAAGTGCTTCTAGTTCGTCGCCGTCAAGCTGCTCTTTATTTACAAGCATCTCTGCCTCTTGGGTCGTTAAACCTCGAGAGTGTGTATGAGCTGCCTCTTCCATGCTGTTCTCTTTACTCTTTTGCTCAGCGTACTCTGGTGTACAAAAGATTCCACAGTGGCACACGCCATCTTCTGGTATCTCTTTTTCCAATGCTGGTTTACATGGACAGATTCGATTATCTGCCGCTTTTCTCTCTTCTTCTGTTTCGCCTTGGACAATAAAACATGGGCAGTAGCGTTTGTTATAGATAAGCTTGTTTCTTGCAAGCCCCATAGCTACACCTTCGTTAACCTCTTCTTCTGGGTTTTGAACAAAACCAAACTGCTTATTTACCTTCTCTACGAACTTCCAAGTTTTCTCTAGCTCTACTTGGAAAGTATCTGAATTTACATCTATATTTTGTTGCATATTTTAAACCTTCAAAATTTTTTATTAAAAGTAGCTATTCTAGCAAAGTTTACTTAATACTTTTTAAAAGTTCAACAAATCTATCTGGTTTTACAAAGCCTTGCTGAAAGAGATTTTCAAGAGCCTCGCCTTTACTATTAAAAAAGAGAATATTTGGGGCTCCAAATATATTAAAATGTTTCATTATAGCTTGGTCATCTTTTGTGTACTTTGTTATATCTAATTGAATAAAGCGAAATCGCTTCATAGCCTCTTTTACTTTAGGATTAGGAAAGGTAATCTCTGCAAGCTCTGTACACGCAGCACAGTTATCTTTACCAATATCAACAACAACAGGTCTCTTCTCTTTTTTTATCTCGTCTAGCAAAGTTTGAAGTCTGTATTGTTGCGTACTATGAGAGCTACTTTCAGCTTTTACAGAAATAGTTGTACCTTTAAATTTTTCTAGCGGATTAAAAATAGAAGTCGCACCACTTACAGCACCTACAAATAGAATAACTCCATAGAGAAGCACTAAGAAGTTTAAGATTTTAAAGACTCCAGTAATACCACTGCTGTTATTAGAGTCAAATACTTTAAACATTATAGCTGTTCCTATAAGCAGTATTGAGAATAGGTAAATATAGAGACTCGGAGAGATAATACCACGTAGAACATAAAGTGCCATAAGCAGCATTAAAACACCAAATACTCTTGAGACATTCTCCATCCATCCACCAGGTTTTGGAACTAAATTTTTTGCACCAATACCAACAAGAAGCAGTGGTACACCTGCGCCAATACCCATTACAAAGAGTGCCAAACCGCCAAGCAATGCATCGCCTGTTGCTGATATAAAGACTATCGCACCACTAATTACCGGTGCTGTACAAGCGCCAACAATTAATGCAGAGATTGCACCCATAATTGCTGTACCAATTAAACCTTTTCCCTGAGCACTGTTGCTAACATTGTTTAATTTAGACTGTAGCTTCGATGGCAGTGCAATCTCAAAATAGCCAAAGAGAGAGAGTGCAAGTGCTATAAATATTGCAGCAACGGGTAAGATAACCCACGGATTATTTAAATTAGCCTGCAGATCAAAGTTAAGTAAACCTGCAACAATGCCTATAACAGCATAACTAGCTGCCATGGCTACCACATAGACCAGTGATATAGTAAATGAAGTACCTCTCTTAATTTCGCCGCCGCTTCTATTTGCCTGTTGCAAAAGTATAGAGCTTAAAATTGGAATCATAGGTAGAATACATGGAGTAAGTGCCAATAATAGACCAACTATAAAGAAGAGCAGAAGTACAAAAATCAGCCCTTCACTCTTAAGGGCTTGGGCAATATCTTTACTATTTCCTTGCTTAGCAAGAGTAGCTATCTTTTCAAAGAACCCAACTTTTTGGACTTTGCTAGTGCTAGTAGTACTCTCTACCGTATTTATTGAAGTGCTGGTTTTTGGAGCTTCGAGAGTAAAGGTGTAGCTCTGAGGTGCATAACAGATACCAGCGTCGGAACAACCTGAAAGATCAACCTGTAAATTATATTTACCACTGACCCCTAGTGTAGCGTTAGGTATGCTTATGGTTAAGTTACTGTCGTATGCCTCTTCGCCGGTAATAATTTTTGCTTTTGGCAATGTAGGGTTTAGTACTTTTTGACTTGGTTTTACAATAGAGAATTTGAGTTTGTTTTTATAGATATGTATCTTATCCCCAAGTATAATATCTATAGTTAACGCATCTTTACCCTGTTTTGCATTTACTTTAAAAGCTTCGCTTGGCTTTAAGAAAGTTTGCTGTTTAGGTATCTCGAAACCGCCAAATCCTTCGCTGTAGAGTTGCGTAAAAAAGAGTAGCAGTAGTGGTAGTAGTAGTTTTTTCATATATCCTTATCCTCGCTTTAAGTTTAATTTAGTATAAAATTATGAACATCTTCGGTTACTAAAAGATGCCCTTTACTTTGTATTGATAATACTATTTGCAAGTAGAGTATCTGTGTACTAGACTTCTTGCAAAACTGTATTTAAGAGTGTATCTGCAAAATATATAGTTTTGAAAGAAGTCTACTATTGGTAATTTAGAAACTATAACAAATTTTTATTAATAAAAGGTTACTCAAATGACAAATAGATTAATTAATGAAGAGTCACATTATCTACAAAAGCACGCACAAGATCCTGTTGATTGGTATCCGTGGGGAGAAGAGGCACTACAGAAAGCACAAAAAGAGAACAAAGCAATTTTTTTAAGTATTGGCTATAGTAGTTGCCACTGGTGCCATGTGATGCAAAGAGAGTCATTTGATAATGAGGAGATAGCTCAAAAACTTAATGAAAATTTTATCTCAATCAAAGTAGATAAAGAGGAGCGTCCCGATATCGACAGACACTTTCAAGAGATTTACGAAAAGATGCAAAACAAGAGAGGTGGATGGCCACTTTCTATATTTATGACTCCCAAGAGGAGTCCTTTTCATGCTGCAAGCTATATACCACCAATTGCAAACTATGGAATGATGGGATTTGCTGACCTACTAGATGTAATAGCACGAAGCTATACTCAAGATAGTGAAACTATGCAGAAGAAGGGTGAAGAGGTTCTTGAAGCACTAAAGCCAAAGAGTAATATAGAAGCTACACGAATTACAGAGCAGCTCATAAATATATCGGTACAACAGATTAAAGAGGTTTTTGAAAAAGAGTATGGAGGATTTGGCGATACTCCCAAGTTTTTACATACAGCCACACTTAATTTGGCTCTGAAACTCTATAAACTTACAAAAGATAAAGAGTTAAAAGATATTGTTACTTATACGCTTGATAAAATGCTTTTAGGTGGTCTCTATGACCATGTAGATGGTGGATTTTGCCACTCCAGCAGAGATAAAATGTGGCTTGTTCCACACTTTGAGAAGATGACATATGACAATGCCCTTATGGCAAAACTACTACTCAAAACTTATCAAGAGAGCAATATAGAGCTCTATAAAGAGGCAGCGTTCGAGACGATAAACTTTATGCTACAAAAGATGAGTAGTGATAATCTCTTTTTTAGTACCAGCAGTGCTGATACAAATGGTGAAGAGGGAGAGTATTTTATATATAGCTACAATGAAGTAAAAGAGGCATTTGAAGCAGAGGACCTAGAGAGTAATCTGCTCTTTGAGCTCTCTATATCCAAAAATGGTAATTTCGACGGTAAATCAATAGTGCGACTACAGGATATCAGCTCTAAGCGGGAGCCAGAAATAGAAAAAGCACTCCGTATTATGGCGAAGTTAAGGGAGAAAAGAGAGTATCCATGTATAGATAAGAAAATAGTTACATCTTGGAATGCAATGATGATTGGAGCACTTTTTGAAGCATCTAAAAGTGAAAAGAGCTACTTAGAAGTTGCTCTAAAATCACTAGAAGCACTCGAGAAGAAAATGGTAGATGGTGTAGAGCTCTACCATACTGCACCTATTGAAAAAAGCCCCAAGGTAAAAGCTGTTCTCGAAGATTACGCATGGTTTATAGATACATATCTAAGAGCATATAATGTAACACAAGATGAACACTACCTGATAAAAGCTACCAATTTGACAAATGAGGCGATAAGAAAATACTATAGAGATGGAAAATGGCTTATAAGTGATGGCGAGTTTAAAAGATTTGAGGTCGATGTCGACAATAGTTACTCTTCAGCTCTCGCTTTAATGGTACAAAATCTATTAACCCTGCGTTCGTTCAGCAAATCTATATATGAGAAGTTTGCATTCCAAACACTGCAAGTGCACTCTTATGATTTAATGAGACAAGCTATATCAAGACCAACTCTCGCAGATGCAGCAATTAGGTACTTAAAACCTGAGTTTGACAAGATATGATAATTTCGGATAATAAAATTATTGAACCAACCATGCATTGAGTTCAACCCGAATTATGCATTAGAATTGTTTGAAATCTGCCAAACGCTTGTCCTTTGGGTATTTGCGGAAAACTGTGCAAGTGTGGATTCCCTACGGTCATGAGGTGCACCCATAGGTGCATTGATGGTTTCTCCGTGAGTGCCCACGGTGCAATGGTTTGTGCAGAGTTGAGTAATCTCTAATGTCTAATTCGGGTTCAGAGTTACCAATTTGCAACTGACACCAATAAAGAGAACTTTAGGAAACCTTTAAAAGGAGATCAATAGAGCTCTAGCGATTTAAGCAGTAGGGGAGGTACTAGATACAAGATATAATCCGGATAAACAGATTAGTCTGTCTCTTGTGTCCAATACTCAATGTGTTTGATAAGATTCTCTTCTTTAATTGGCTTAATTAATATATCATCTGCTCCGAAGTTAAGAACTTCATTCTTTTCTGTGTCATCAGTTGTTAAAACAATTACGGGTGTATTGCTATTGCTTTTATGAGAACGAAATGCCCGAAGAAAACCTTTTCCATCTAAAATAGGCATAAGTATATCAAGAAGGACAAGATTTATCTCTGAATTTGTATCTACAATCTCCAGTGCTTCGGCACCATTGCTTGCCTCTGTAATTTCATTAATCATATCTTTATGTCGCGAGAGTAGGGCTCGTATGAGCTTTCGGTTAATGATATCATCATCTACTAAAAGTACATTTAACTGTTTCACTATTTCGCCCTATATTTGCTAATAAGTGCCTGGATCTCATCTTTATTTGTAAGTTGATTAATAGATTCAACTCTAATTGAGTTATAATCTTGCAGGTTGTTTGCCTCTTCGGTAAGAACTACTGTCATATCTTGTTTGCTGATAATTTGCAAAAGAGTAGATGTTAAAAGCTCTTCATCAGTAAAGAGTATGTCATACTCTTCGGTAGCTATTTTATGTGCAAGCTTTTCGGGTTTTTCCAATACATCAGATACCTCGCCAATAGATGTAACAAGAGTAGAGAGTATCTTATTGCTTAAAGGGAACTTTTTGGCAATGAGTATCTTTTTAGGTTTACTCTCTATCTTCTTCTCCTCTTGAACTTCTTTAATATTAGTTTTAGATCGATTTTTTCTATTCTCGTTTTGTTTCTCTAAGATATCCAATCTAATAGAGGATTTATGGCTTAGGAATTTGTGTAAAATATAGAGAAGTTCTGCCATCTCTATCGGTTTAGATATATATTCATCTAATCCCTCTTTTAAGAGTCTCTCTCTATCTCCCTTGAGTGCGTTTGCGGTTAGTGCTATAATTGGCACCTTGTTTAAAGCATTTTCATCTTCAAACTTTTTAATTATTTTTGTAGCCTCTATTCCATCCATTACCGGCATCTGGATATCCATAAATATAAGGTCATAGTCATTTACTACTTTTCTTTTATCTACAGCCTCTTTTCCATGGTCAGCAACATCAACCTTGAGCCCAAAACTCTTGAGTATATTTACAATCAGTTTTTGATTGATAATATTATCTTCTACAACAAGTACTTTTCCGTAGTACTTTGTATGTACTTTAGGGGTCTCTTGCTCTTTTGTTGTGTCTAACTTGCTTAAAAACTTCAGTGTATTTAAGAATCTGTTAAAGCCGATTGGTTTAAAGAGTATACGCTCATTCGGCAGTGCATACTCTTTAAGAATTTCATTATTTGTAAGGGTACTGATAGCTACAAATTTCTCTTTATCCAGAGAGTGTAGCTCATCTTTTAACTCTTTGCTTGCTCTATTTATATCTACAAGAACATTTGCATTTGGATACTCATTTTGTAGAGTTTTTAGCTCATCTTTTGATTCAAAAAGTGAATATTTGGCGCCATAATATTTAAGATACTCCTCGATATAGTGTACCAGATGGTTCTCTTTGTCATTTTGGTAAAGAAGTAGTTCTAACTCTTTAAACAGACCGCTATAGCGCTCAATTCCACTCTCTATCTCCTCTATCGGCAGTGTAAAGTAGAATGTTGAACCAACACCCTCTTTACTGTCTACTTTTAGCTCCCCGCCCATAAGGTCTACATACTCTTTTGTGATGGTTAAGCCTAGCCCTGTTCCACCATATTTTCTGTTAACAGATGAGTCACCCTGCATAAATGGTTGGAATATTCTCTCAAGCTGCTGCTTACTCATACCAATACCGGTATCACTTACGATAAACTCTACCCATACTCTATTATCATCTTGAACAGTAAAACTTTTTTTGATCTCGACATCTATTTCACCATGTGCTTTGGTAAACTTAATTGCATTATTAAGTAGATTTGTCAATATCTCTTTTAGTTTGGTTGGATCACCCTTTAGTTTAGGGGAGATATTAGGATCAAGATAGTAGTTTAACTCTATGTTCTTCTCAGACGCAATAACAGCAAAAGTATCAATAGTACTGTCGAACTCTTTTGCACTGTCAAAAATAACATGCTCTAACTCTACTTTATTACTCTCAAGCTTAGAGAGGTCAAGAATATTGTTAATAATATTTAAAAGATTATCAGAACTCTTCTCAATAATTGTAACATACTCTCTCTGCTCATCATTAAGTTTTGTATTTTTCAAGAGTTCAGCAAAACCGATAATACCGTTCATTGGAGTTCTAATCTCATGCGACATATTTGCCAAGAAGTAGGATTTTGCTTTATTTGCTTCTACTGCGTCAACTTTATCCTCTTTAGCAGACTCTATCATTGTCTCTAAAAACTTATACCCTTTACGCATACCACCAGATGTTTCGAAGTCGATGGTATTAATCTCTTGAAGTTCCTCTTTAACGCTAGGGTCAGTCTCGCCCAACTCTTTAACAGCTCTTTTGAGAGATAACTCAAGTTCACTAGAGTTTTTCTCAAGCTCTTTAGAGATTTTATGTCCAAAAAGAATGAGAAGAAGCGAAACTAATAGTAGTAGACCAAACAGCCCAACAAGAAGTAGGTGTTTTTGCATATTCTCTTTAAGTTTCTCTTTTGCCTGATTATATATAACAGCCGTAGATTTACTATATAATCCCGTATATTTACTTAAAACCGTATAGAGCCTAATAGAATCCGTTGTATAGTTACCTGTTGTGGCATTTTTTAAAATATCATCATAAACATTAACAAACTTCTCCTCTACGAGGTTGCTATAAGAGTTATTTAAAAAGGCAGATATCTTTTGAGACAACTCTTTATCTTCTATTAGATTTGGATCAAAACGCATAGCTTTGGCATGGTAACCCATCCATTGTTTCAACGTATCTTTTGTTATCTTATTTCGCTTTTCTATATTAAAAATAAGAAAATCGCGTAACAGGGCAGAGTACTCCTGACTTAAATAGAGATTTGAGAGTGCACTGTTTATCTTATTTAAGTCACTATCAAGCAAGAACCTCTCAACTTGCAGTAGATTTTTCAGAACTGGGGTTGTAAGAGTAGTGGTGTAGCTGTCTAATATTTTTTTATAGTCAGCAGCGGGAAGAGAGACAAGTGAAGTCCGAATCTCTTTAAGAGAGTTTAGCTTCTTATTGAGTTTTAGATACGATTGTGAGTCTACAGAGATTGGCTCATGAAAAAGATAATCTTTTGCCAAAAGTGTAGAGCTGTTGCTTATTAAATTATTTTTATACTCTTTAATTGCAGCATCAGTCTTTTTATACTGCTTCTTTAAGAGCTCTTTATAAGATGCCTTATTCGATGCAAGATGCAGGGCAGTTATGCCACGCTCCCTGCCAAGCTCTATCAATACTTTATCTAAATGAGTATTGTTGGTAGTAACAGCTTTATAGGCTCTTACCTTCTCATAATTTATATAGGTATTATAGAAAAGATAAGCAGCTGCTGCAACCAATATAAGTGCTGGAAGCAGTGTTATAAGTTTTAATTTACTCTTAATTTTCATCTATTTATTACTCTCGAAACTTTCTACTTCGCTCTCTAATCCCTTTAGTTTAGAGACAAACTCTTTTAAAAGCTCTTCTGACTTATCCATAGATTGAAGCTTCTGTAGACTAAAAAGTGTCTCAGACACAGAGTCAAGCCGTAAATTACTTGCAGCACCTTTTAACATATGAGCTGTTGTTTGCATAGTTTTTATATCTTTCTCTTTATAAGCTTTTACCATTTGTGAAAGATGCTCTTTAGCCTGCGCAATAAAGTCATCTACAAACTCTAAAATCAGAGAAACTGGCAGATTTAAATCGTTAGATGCATGATGAGGGTCAAAAGAGACATCTTTACTCTCTATCTTCTCTAAAAGAGATTGTGCAGATGTAATATCTATCACCTCTTGTGCAGGTAAAATCTCTTCTGCTACTTCTGCTTCTTTTAGCGCTTCTGTAGATACTAGCTTCTCTTCTGTTTCACTACTCTTTTCATCAATAACCTTCTTCTCACTAATGCTTTCAATAGCACTCTTGTCGACTAACTTCTCTCTTAAGAGTGACTCAAAGAGAGTTACATCTCTTAATATACTACTATGGTCACTATTAGCATCTCTTAGCTCTTTTAACTTTTTAGATACTGGGGTAAGAGATAATAACTCCGAAGCATCCTCTAGCATTGATATTGTAGAGTCTGATCGATTTTCCAAATCTTCTCTATAATTGTCTAGTTCATCTAAGTAGTTTCCTAACAGCATTTTATAACTATCTAAGTCTATACTGAGGTTCTTTGCATTTTGTTCTAAATTAACTCCATCTACTTGCATTTGAATTAGTTTATAGTAAAGCTTGCTACTATCTGCAGAAGATATTGTTTTACTCTCTTTTTTCTCTGCAACTACTTCTGATTGCAGCTGCGTAGGCTCTACAACTTTTTTAATCTCTTGGGGCGCTACTGCCTCAGTTGTAACAGTTTGGCTTTTAGTTTCCTTAATCTTCTCTTGGTGCATTCGCTTTAGCTCTGCCAACTCTTGCTCTTCAAGTGTTGGCTCTGCTTCTTTTGTATCGATAATTATAGGTTCTTCTTCTACAGGTTCTTCTACTGTGCTCACTTTCTGAGTAGTAATACTCTCTTCTTTTGTCTCTATAACTGGTAGAACAACCTCATCTTCTTGCTCTTGTTTCTCAATAACTTCGCTATAGATTGGCTCCTGGCTTGTAACTTTTTCAGACTCTTCATAATCAGACTCTATAAACTTTTTCTCTTGGGAGTGCTCTTTTGTCTCTAGCAAGTCACTCGCAGTTGTTAGAACTTTCTCTTTATGGCTCTCTTCTAACTCTATATTCTCTTCGAGTTTTGAACCCCAAGGGAAAAGCTTCTCTTTAAGTCTGTTTAAACCTTTATTTTTGCTGCCACTCTCCTCTTCGCCACCTGTTGCTACCTCTGCAATCTTCTCGAGTGGTTTTAGCTCTTCTTCGCCCTTCTCTTCTATAACAAGCTGTTGCTCATCTAATGGTTTGATATCAAAGTTTTCGCTCTCTTCTTTCTCTTCGACTGGGGTGAGCTCTTGTTCTACCTTTTCTACACTCTCTTGAGTCTTCTCTGGGGTAACTAACTCTATTGTATCATTGTTACTTTCGTTCTCTTTTGCTTCGCTACTGTACTCTGTTAGTTTTATAGTTTCAGGAGTGGTAGTATCCTCACTCTTCTCTTCACTCTGTTCACTTTTATGGTTTCCAAATAGTTTTACTGTTGCGTAACTCTCTGGTTCAACAGTTGGAGATTCACTTATACTCTCTTTAATAGTAAGATTTTCTTTATCTTCTACTATTTGAGTCTCGGGCTCCAATGAGATAGTAGGGGCGATACTCTCTTCGATTACTTTGCTATTGCTCTCTTCGACCAAATCACTCTTTTCGATATCATCTTTTACTTTAGGAGTAACTTCACTCTTTTGGATAGTCGAGATTGTAGGTATAGAGAACTCATGGTCATCTTTTTTTATTACACCCTCACGCAGCTGCTTTAGATAGTTAATACTCTCATCCTCTTCTACGATACTCTTTGACTCTTCAATAATATCACTCAGTTTATAGAGAGTTAATGTACCAAACGCCGAAAATAGTTTTGAACTCTCAAATCTGAGGTCCTCAGAAAAATTACTTGCTTTGAAAAGAGATGTTTCACTCTCAAGTCTTACGGTGCCATTTTTAAGAGAAGATGCTATTGCGCAAAGATCTCTTGAACCACTCTTTTCTAAAAACTCTTTGCTCGCTGCAACTATATAATTCTCGCTATTTGTAATAAAATACATACTATCATCCTTTAAAGCTTACTCTGCTGGTTATTGGTATTGAAAAATATCTTATGTATGATATTATATTACTCTTTAAAAAATGATTTATTTTCCTACTTTTCTATAATATTCACACTTTTTAGCAGATTTGCTATTCTTTTATTGGTGATTTTTGCAATTTCACTATGCTCTGCACTCTCAATTGCTTCGAAAGTACCGAAGTAATTGAGTAATTTTTTTACAATTTGTGGACCAACACCTTTATGATGATAGATCTCTAAACCAAGATCTTCTTTACGCTTTTTACTCTTGTGGTAACTTATAGCAAAACGGTGCGCTTCATCTCGGAGTCTCTGCAGAAACATTAATCGTTTGTCACTACTTTTTAATCGGACTATTTCTCCATTTTGTGTATAAATAATATCGTTTGCGGCACCTTTGGCTCTATGGGCTTTTGCATCTACTTTCTCTTTCGCAATGGCTAGAATATCTAAAGAGATATGCTCTTTATCTAAAATAGAGTGTGCTAGCTTTAGCAGAGTCGCCCCTCCATCAAGAAGCCATAAGTCAGGTGGGGACTCTTTAGAAAAACTCTCTACCCTGCGTTCTAGCATCTCTTTCATCTGAGCATATTCATCTTTTGCCTGCAACTCATATCTGCGGTAACTCTTTTTATCCCAGCTGTTTTCATCCCAAACCACCATTGCTCCAACTGTTGCCTGTCCCATCATGTGGGAGTTGTCGAATACTTCTACTCTATAGGGTGCTAGTTGGAGTGTAAAGAGCTCTTTAATATCGTTTGCAATTGAGTAGCTGCTATCTTCTCTATTCTCTTTTAAGAGCTCTTTTGCATTTTTAATAGCTAAATCTATTAACTTCGCTTTATTGCCCGCTTTTGGAGCCTCTATAAATACTTTAGAGCCGATAGCCGTACTTATAAGCTCTTGTGCGGCTTCAAGATCATCAAACTCTTGCGGAACCAAAACACGTTGAACCCCCATACTTATTGCTCTTTGGTAGTGGTCTACTACTATCTGTTTATAGGCTTCACTACTATCAAACATCTGCGTATTTCTAAAGTAGTTATGTGTTGAAGAGACTATTTTCCCCTCTCTCATAAAAATTTTTACAACAACACCTCTTTGCTCACCATTGACGACCACAAAAATATCATAGTTTGCTCGCGATGCAATATCTATTGTAGATTTCATCTGCAGTGCATTAATAACTTCTACTCTATCTCTTAGTTTCGCGGCCTCTTCAAAACGCTCATTCGCTGCTAATGTAAACATTCTCTCGCTTATCTTATCGATTAGAATTTTTCTATTATTAAGCGCATACTTTGCCTCTTTTACAATTTTGGCATAACTGTTCTTGCTTATTTTACCCTCGCAGGGTGCTAGGCATTTGCCTATTTCGTAAAAGAGGCACGCTTTATTACCTTTAATACAACTCTTCTTTTGTACTAAGGGAAAGAAGTCATATAACGAATCAAGCAGCACCTTCGAGCCGCTTGGAAATGGTCCATAGTATTTAAGTTTTGGCGATTTAATAACTTTTCTACTTATCTCAAAACGTGGAAACTCTTCGCTCTCATCTATTGTTATATAGGGATAGGTCTTATCGTCTCGAAGGAGAATATTATATTTGGGTTTGAGCTGTTTGATAAGTGAGTTTTCAAGAATGAGTGCATCCTCTTCGCTTGAGACAACAATATAGTCGAGATAGCTTGCCTCTTGGAGCATTTTACCAATTCGGGTAGTGTATGAGTATTTTGGAGTAATATCTGGCGTAAGGCGCCAATAGCTCTTTACTCTATTATTAAGATTTTTTGCTTTTCCTACATAAAGCAGCCGCTGCTGCGAGTCGAAATATTGGTATACACCTGGCTCTTTTGGAAGGTTTTTAATACTCTCATTAATTGTCTTCACGGTTTCTAAGAATATCCTCTCTTATTTTTTTAAAAATCTCTGTTAATTCATCTTTGCTTGATTGTATCTCAAAATCGCCATATGCCAACTCCCTATATTTGGGGTCACTATTAGAGATATAACTTTCTGGTTTTGTATGGTATTTTGATACAAAAAACTCCACCTTTTCAATATGCGAAAAAGTCTCTTTGCACGATTGCTCAATAAAACTTAACTCTTTTAATAGGCTTTTTACTAAATCTTTATTATAATTTAGCTCCATTTTGTATCCGGGATGCGACAATCCTCCAAAAAGTGTATTGTTTCGGATATAAAAAAAAGCTATCGCTTTTTGAAACCTCGCAGGCAGAAGTGCCTGTAACTTATTTAAACAGGAGTATTTATGAATCGACTTAAAGTTGGGTCTGCTTTTCACACTATTAAGAATTTGGTTCGCTTTTTTCATATCGCGATTATAGCATCTTTTCTACTAATTGCAACGACAAGCGGATGTGGTTATAAAACATCTCCTGTATGGGTAGATAAGAGTGCGAAGGCTCAGAGTGCCAAAAAATAAGAGATACGATACTATTATTATTGGTGCCGGAATTGCCGGTCTATATTTGGCAAGTAAATTGCCCAAAGATAAAAAGGTACTTGTACTCTGTAAAGATATCCCCTGGGAGTGTAATACATTTTATGCACAGGGCGGTATGGTTACAGCCCTGGATGAAAACGATATAGAACCCCACGTTTTAGATACTCTGGAGGCTGGCTCGTACCATAATGTAAAAGCAGCAGTCGAGGCGCTATCAAGAGACTCAATAGCAATTAGAGAAGATTTTGTCAAACATGGGATGGAGTTTGACAGCGCAGAAGATGGCAGACTACTCTATACAAAAGAGGCAGCACACTCTACAAGTCGAATTTTGCATGCCGGTGGTGATGCAACTGGTAGATATATGCATATGTTTTTAATGCAGCAAAATCTCCATATGCTACAGAAAAACTCCCTTGTTTACGACCTTTTAATAGAGGGTGGAAGATGTTACGGTGTACGCCTAATGAAAGACTATAAACCCGAAACCCTCTATGCAAACTCTGTAGTAATTGCTAGTGGTGGAATAGGCTCTCTTTACCAATATAACACCAACTCTCGAACTGTCAGTGCAGATATACACGGTATATGTGTAGAGAAAGGGATAGAGTTAAAAGATATGGAGTTTATGCAGTTTCACCCAACTGTCTTTGTAAAAACCCCATTTGCAAGAAAACTCTTGCTTACAGAAGCCTTGCGAGGTGAGGGTGCATGGATTGTAGATGAAGATGGAAAAAGATTCCTATTCGACTATGACCCCCGAGGCGAATTGGCAAGTCGAGATATAGTCTCTCGCTCTATTTTTCTCTACAAGAGAGAGAGTGGTAAAAAAGTCTATTTAGATTTTAGTATGTTTGACGAAGATTGGTTCATTAAACGTTTCCCTAATATTACTAAAACGTTTAAAGCTATCGGATATAATCTTCCACGAGACAGAGTAGAGATATCTCCGGCATTTCACTATGCAAATGGTGGTATTGCATGCGATTTAGAGGGTAGGGTGCCAGGTATTAAAGGGCTTTATGTAGCAGGAGAAGCTGCAAGAACAGGGGTGCATGGTGCAAACAGACTCGCATCTAACTCGCTTTTAGAAGGAGCAGTATTTGCAAAAAGGTGTGCAGATGCCATATTGCAAGATGACAACTGCTGGGAACACGAGCCAAATTTCGACAAAGACTACGATACTCTTCTACACGAAGAGAATGATAAAAGCTATAAACATAAACTCAGAGAGATTATGTGGAAAGATGTTGGAATTGTACGGACCAAAAGCGGATTATTAGAGGCAAAAAATTTTATTTACGATACTAAAAGCAAAAAAATAGGCAGATTGCTTGAGCTTCGTTTAAACACTGCTGCAGCTATTGTTATGTCTGCACTTAGACGCGAAGAGTCTCTGGGCTCACACTATATAGAAGAAAAATATTAAGGATAGATATGAAACAAGTACCAATAGTGGTTTTAGATTTTGGCTCACAATATACACAACTGATTGCAAGAAAGTTGAGAGAGAGCGGAGTTTATACAGAGGTAGTGCCATATAGAGAGTCTATAGAAGATATTAAAAAAAGAGGACCAAAAGGTATTATACTTTCTGGTGGTCCAGCTTCTGTTTATGCAGAAGATGCATACAAACCAGACGAAGAGATTTGGAACCTAGGTTTGCCAATTTTAGGTATATGTTATGGAATGCAGCTCATTACACAACACTTTGGTGGCGAAGTGGTAGCCGCAGACCACCAAGAGTATGGGAAAGCAAAGCTGCATATAGAAGATGATAATAGTCTAATATTTAAAAATATCAACCAAGATAGCATAGTATGGATGAGTCATGGTGATAGAGCAGAGAAATTGCCCAAAGGGTTTAGTGTAGTTGGTACAAGCGAAAACTCTCCGTATGCGGCAATTGCCAGCGAAGAGAAAAAAATATATGCATTCCAGTTTCACCCGGAGGTACACCACTCGGTAGAGGGCACTAAGCTACTTAAAAACTTCGCCAAATATATTTGTGGCTGTGAAAGCACATGGAATATGGGCAGTTTTGCAAAAGAGAAGATAGCACAAATTCAAAAACAGGTTGGCGATAAAAAAGTACTTTGTGGTGTTAGTGGTGGGGTAGATAGCTCCGTAGTTGCTGCAATGCTAAACGAAGCATTGCCAAAAGAGCAATTAGTTTGTGTATTTGTAGACCAGGGATTGCTAAGAAAAGATGAAGCAGAACAAGTGCAGGATATGTTTAAACTTTTAGATATTTCACTAATTACTTTAGATGCAAAAGAGCAATTTATAGGTGCTCTTAAAGGTATTACCGACCCAGAACAAAAGCGTAAAATTATTGGAGAGAAGTTTATAGAGGAGTTCGATAAAGAGGCAAGTAGACATACTGATGTAAGCTTTCTTGCACAAGGTACACTCTACACTGATGTTATCGAATCTGTAAGTGTTAAGGGTCCTAGTAAAACTATTAAATCGCACCATAATGTTGGTGGTTTACCAGACTGGATGACTTTTGAGCTAGTTGAACCACTAAGAGAAATCTTTAAAGACGAGGTTAGAAAACTAGGGCTAGAGCTAGGTTTACCTAAACATATGATAGAGCGCCACCCGTTCCCTGGACCAGGACTTGCTATTCGCGTCATGGGTGAAGTAAATGAAGAAGCTCTAAGACTACTCCGAGAGAGTGATGCAATTATGCAAGAGGAGCTAAGAGCTTCAGGATACTACAACAAAGTATGGCAAGCTTTTACCGTACTGCTTAATGTACAATCTGTAGGAGTAATGGGTGATAATAGAACATACGACAATACCGTATGCGTACGAATGGTAGAGAGCGTAGACGGCATGACCGCAACATTTGCCCACATACCACACGATATTTTAGAGTCTATCAGCCGTAGAATAATAAATGAAATCGATGGCATAAACCGTGTTGTCTACGACATAAGCTCTAAACCACCTGCCACAATAGAGTGGGAGTAGAGCTAGTGGCTCACCACAATAAACCGAAGTTTAATTTATTTAAAAACATAGGGTATGCACTAAGCGGGGCTAAAATTGTACTAAAAGGAGAGACATCTTTTAAAATACAGTTATTTGTAATTGCTGTAATTGGTACTGTTTTGCTCTTTTTAAATTTAACTACACTTACCAAGCTAGTACTATTCTTTTCGACATGGTTAATACTTATTGCCGAAGCATTTAACAGTGCTGTTGAGCGTGTGGTTGACCTTGTAACAAAAGAGTATGCACCATTGGCAAAAGAGGCAAAAGATATTGGCTCTTTTGGTGTACTGCTTACGTTTCTTTTTATAGCTTCAGTTTGGGGAGTAACGCTTTATCTTGAATTTAGATAAAAGTATCTACTTTTATATCTCTTTTTCCATGAATTCAGCTATACCTGTAGAAGGATTAAGCTCGTAATTTTTAAATCCAAATTTTATATAAGATGACTTTGCAGGTTTATTTTTGCTTAGCACTTCTAAAGTCAGTTTACAGCAGCCTTTGGCAATTGCTATCTCTTCTATCTTTTGTAACATTTCTTGACTTAGACCTTTTCCACGATACTCCTGCAGTACTGCTAAATCATGAATATTTAGTAATGGCTTAGATTTAAAAGTAGAGAATGCTTCAAATGCGTTGATTAAGCCAGCTGGTTTACTATTTACATAGGCTAAAATAGTAATTGCATGGGGTATCTGTTTTAGAGAAGATACTAGATTCTCTTTAGCATACTGTGATAACTCTTCTCCTCCACCCATTGGGTCTTTGGCATAGCTATTGAGAAGATAGAGTATATCTTTTGCATGCTCCACATTTGTGTAATCTGCTTGTAGTATTTCTATATTCATATATTACTTTACCATCTTAAGCAGTGTTTCTATACTCTTCTCCTGCATATCCAAATCTAAATGTGGGGCATCTTTTACCTCTACTATAGTTACATTCACTCCCTTTGACTTTGCTAATTGGTAAAACTCTTTTGTAACTTCCGGCTTTGAGATAGTGTCTTTTGTACCATATACAAGAGCAATTTTACTCTCTTTGGAAATCTTATCTACAAAGTCAACTGCAGAGATTAAACCTTTTGTTTTATCTATTTTATGAATATCGTATCTTCCGCCAGCTAAAATGGCATTTTGGATTAGCTTTGGTTTATACCCTAAAACTGTAGCCGTTGCCATTGCTCCTGCAGAGTGTGCAACTACAGTTAACTCTTTGGCTTTGAATTTGGATTTTAAATCTTTTAAGAGTGTTGCTAGAAACTCTACATACTCTTTTGTTGCAGCCATATGTACAGCATTTTTATTGTGCGTTAAAGCCTGAATATGATTAGTTGAAGAGCCAGAGTATCCAGGTAAAGCGACTGCTACCGTTGTGATATCGCTCTCAAGGTTTAAATTCTCAGCAAATGTTTTATATCGCGAGAGGGTGTCGGCTCCCTCTTTCCAGGCGCCGTGCACTGTTACAATGAACTTATCTTTTACTTCACCTTCAAATGATGCAAAATGAATACACTCACCAGCACTAAAAATATAGCTATCTTTTAGGTTGGAACACTGCTCTTTGCTGATGCTTTTTGCATTAATTATTGCCAAAAGTGCAAGCAGCATAAAAAATATCTTTTTCATTTGTTACCTTTCCTATTGAATATAGACTTGATTATATCAATCTTTGCAAATAAAAGTCAAGTTTCTAGTAATTGGAGTATACTTTAGTCAAATAGGCTAAAGTTTCTTTACTCCACTATTGATATTTTTAAAAAAATATAGTAAAATTACGAAAAAATATAGGAGTAATAGATGGCAAAATATACATATCAAACAGAAGTAGGTCAACTTTTAAAATTGATGACACACTCACTCTACTCAAATAGAGAGATTTTTTTAAGAGAGTTAGTCTCTAATGCGAGTGATGCTATAGATAAGTTTAACTACCTGCATATTACAGATGAGAAGTTTAAAAACGAAGAGTGGAAAGCTCAAATTAATATTAAAATTGACAAAGATGATAACTCACTAACAATTGGTGATAACGGTATAGGGATGAATGAGCAAGATTTAATAGATAATCTTGGTACTATTGCAAAATCTGGTACAAAAGCCTTTTTAGAAGAGTTAGAGAATAAAAATGATGGCAAAGTAGACAGTAATCTAATTGGTCAATTTGGTGTTGGTTTCTACTCTGTATTTATGGTTAGTGATGCTGTAGAGGTTATAAGTAAAAAAGCTGGTGAAGATACAGCATACAAATTTAAGAGTGACGGAAGTGGAGAGTTTGAGGTTAGCCAGGTTGTTAAAGATGAGCACGGCACAGTAATCTATATAAAACTACGCGACGATGCACAAGAGTTTTTGGATGTTCATACGGTTAAAGATATTATTAAACGCTACTCAAATCATATTCCGTATGAGATTTATATTAACTATGTCGAGACAAGTAAAGATGAAGATGGCAATGAAACAAGCGAAAATAAAAGAGAGTTGGCAAACGAGGCAACTGCACTATGGACACTACCAAAGTCTGAAATTAAGGATGATGAGTATGAAGAGTTTTATAAAACCAACTGGCACGATAGCCAAGAGCCGTTAACTTGGGTACATACAAGTGCAGAAGGCTCATTGGAGTATAAAACACTCTTTTTTATACCAAAAGTGCCACCAATGGATCTTTATAGAGCAGACTTCCAGCCTGGAGTTAAGCTTTATATTAAAAGAGTCTTTATCTCAGACAAAGAGAAAGAGTTACTACCACTCTACTTGCGTTTTGTAAGGGGTATTATAGATAGTGAGGATTTACCATTAAATGTTAGCCGTGAGATACTACAAGAGAATAGGGTGCTTGCTACAATTAAACAAGCATCAGTTAAAAAGGTACTTAACCACATTAAAAAACTCAAAGGCGAAGAGTTCGAAACTTTTGTAGAAAACTACAATCAGCTTATTAAAGAGGGTATATATACTGACCAACTAAACAAAGAGTTACTCTTAGATATTGTTCGTTATAAATCGAATAAAGTTGACAAATTTACCTCTTTAAGTGAGTATATAGAGCGTGAAAAAGATAAAGAGAATAGAAAACAAGAGATTTACTATATTACTGGTGATAATTTAAATATTATTAAACACTCTCCGCTACTAGAGGGCTATAACAAAAATGATTTAGAAGTCTTGCTCTTAGATGAAAAAGAGATAGATGAGTTAGTGACTCCAATGATAGGTGAGTATAAAGAGTGGAAATTGGTAGATATATCTATGGCAGAGGCTCCAGAAGTTGAAGAGAGTAAAGAGGAGATAGAGGAGTTAAACAAAGGGTTTGAAAGCCTGCTGCAGGTGATAAAAGATACATTAGGAGATAGTGTTAAAGATGTAAAAATAACTACAAGATTAACCCAGAGTGCTAGCTGTGTTGTACCTGATGGTACAGATCCAATGGTCTCTATGCGTGCAATGTTTAAGCAGATGGGACAAGAGGAACCTGAGCTTCCACTTATCTTGGAGTTAAACGGAAAACATCCTATATTAGAGAAGTTAAAAACAACTAGTGATGTAAACTTAATTCAAGAGAGTGCATGGTTACTGCTTGATAGTGCGAAGCTTGCAGAGGGTATTGAGCCAAAAGATAAAATTGAATTCTCAAAAAGAGTTACTGATATTTTGGCAAAAGTGCTATAATTAGAGGAAAAAGGTCTTCATGGATTTCTTCTCTAAAGTAAACTCTTTCTCGAGAGAGCGAAAAGCTACAGTTGTTGCAACTGCAACTGCAACGCTTTTGGCATTTGTTAAGTTGGTTATTGGTTTAATGAGTGGTTCTGTTGCTGTACTGGCATCTGCAATTGACTCTATTTTGGATACTGCAATATCTATTTTTAACTTTTTTGCTATTAAGAAAGCTGAAGAGCAGCCTAATGAAAAATTTTCTTATGGAAAAGGCAAGATCCAGGCAATAGCAGGTGTTATTGAGGGGACAGTAATAACAATCTCCGGACTCTATATTATTTACGAGGCACTCTCTAAACTAATAAACAAAGAGACAACAACAATGTTGGGTGTCTCTGTATGGGTGATGGTTATATCTATCATGATTACATTTTTTTTAGTAAAATATTTAGAAAAGATTGCCAAAGAGACAGATAACTTAGTTATAAAATCGGATGCTTTACACTATAAAACAGACCTCTACAGTAATGGTGCGGTTTTACTTGCACTCTTTTTAGTCTCTTTAACTGGCTTAGATCTTATAGATGCAATCTTTGGTTTGGCAATTGGTGTCTATATTATATACTCAGCGTATGAGATTATAGTGGAGGGTGTTTTAATACTTTTAGATAGGTCTCTTGATGCAGATATCGTTGCAAAAATTGGTGAAATTATCTCCAGTAGTGCAAAGGTTCGTGGGTATCATTGGTTAAAAACAAGAACAGACGGAAGTCATAATTTTGTTGATTTCCATTTAGTACTTGATCCAAAAATGACTCTAGAAGAGGCTCATGAAATTGGAGATAAATTAATATGTGAAATTTCGTCGCTAGATGCTACGAAAGGGTGGGTTATCAACCCGCATTTTGATCCACATGATGATGAAGAGTTGAATATCAGGTTCTATAATGGTACCGAGAGCTGTGGAAGATAATCTGCAAAGTGAGATATATCTCTGTTCTCCTAAAAAGGTAGAAGGGGTATCTTATCTACCAATGATACGTTTCAAGAGAGTATTAGAGCAGATTGACCTAAGCAGGTACGATACACTTCTTTTTACATCAAAACAAGCTGTAGTTTTTACAAATGAGATCTGTTGCAACTGGAGATATAAAAAAATTCTGGCTGTTGGCGAACAGACTGCAAAAGTATGTAGAGAGTTTGGTGCTAAAGATATATACTTTCCGACAGAGTATTATGGCTCTGTTCTTGCAAGCGATATAGTTAGAAACTTTGCAAATGCAAAAATAGTCTATCTGCGACCTCGTGTCATTTCTTTTGATTCGACCGCATTTATGCAGTCGCAAGGTATCGATATAGAGGAACGCATACTATATGAGACGCAATGTATAGAGTATGAAAAAGATAATTTGACCAAAAATGCTACAATCATCTTTACATCTCCATCTACAATACGATGTTTTTTTAAGAGCTTTCAATGGAGAGAGAGTTATAAAGCGGTTGTAATAGGCAAGACAACCTTAGAACAACTGCCAGAGGGCATCTGTGCAACTGTTTCACCCAAAGCAACGATAGCAGCTTGTATAGAAACAGCACAAAATATGTAGCTTTTTATAAAATAATTGACTTCCTATAGATTTTTTGAATTTTTTTTGCTATAATATAAATATAGTTTAAATAATTAAATTAATATTTATTTTTAAGCTATACATAAGTAATGCCTGGGTAGTTCGCTAAATTGCAAATGGGGTCCAACATTTAAGATGAGGGGGACTAAGTGGTTACTATGTGTGTGGATAGCTTTGCTTGAGCTCCTAGAGTGAGAAGTTGACCCCTAATTAGTAACCCTCTCCTCCACTTTGTTGGCTTATTAGGGCCGACACATGCAAATACGGCTACCTGGGTTACAACTCTTTTTTATTACATTACCAACTAAGCATCAACGCTATTAAAATAATCTTCATATAGTTGCAAAATTGTACCTCTATAACTGATTTAGGTTACTGAGAGTGTTATATTGGTATACTTCTATAAAAATAGTGGAGTTGTATGTATGGATGTTTTAATTATCGGAAGTGGGGGCAGAGAGTACTCTATAGGTTACGCTTTAAAAAAAGATGAAAATGTAGACAAAATATACTTTGCTCCTGGCAATGGTGCTACAGATACATTGGGCAAAAATATTGCACTATCTGATTTTAACGAACTTGCAAATTTTGCAAAAGAGAGTAGCATTGAGTTAACTATTGTAGGACCCGAAGATCCATTGGTAAATGGAATTGTAGATGTTTTTCATGAGCATAATTTAAATATTTTTGGTCCAAGTAAAGCTGCAGCACAACTTGAAGGTTCAAAAGTATTTATGAAAAATTGTCTTCAAAAGTATGGAGTACCCACTGCAAAATATTTAGAAACAGACTCTTTAGATGAAGCTAGCAGCTTTATAAACACTATGTCGACTCCAATAGTTGTAAAAGCAGATGGGCTCTGCGCCGGTAAAGGTGTAATTATAGCACCGACTCATGCAGATGCAATTGAAGCTGCAAAAAATATGCTAAGCGGTGAAAGCTTTGGAGACGCCGGTAGTAAAATTATTGTAGAGGAGTATCTTGATGGATATGAACTCTCTATCTTTGCAGTATGTGACGGAAAGGATTATGTTGTGCTCCCGGCTGCACAAGACCATAAAAGAGTTCTCGATGGAGACGAGGGTCCCAATACAGGCGGAATGGGTGCCTATGCTCCTACCCCTTTAATTGATGATGAGCTTTATAAAAAAGTGGAAGATCGAGTAATAAAACCAACTCTAGAGGGCTTAAAAAAAGATGGAATGCCATTTACTGGTGTACTTTTTATTGGTGTAATGGTAGTTAATGGAGAACCTATTGTATTGGAGTATAATGTTCGTTTTGGAGACCCAGAGTGTGAAGAGTTAATGGTTCTGATTGAGTCTCCAGTTAGTGAACTCTTTTACAAAGCAGCTACTGGAGACCTTGCCAATTTGGATATTAAACTAAGTAACAGATATGCTGTTGGAGTAGTGCTTGCGAGCCAAAACTATCCATATAGTAGTAGCCAACCTGCAGAGATTATTGTAGATGAGATTGTACATAAAGAGTTAAGTGAAAACTCTTATATAGCGTATGCAGGTGTGAGCAAAGATGAAGATGGCACTCTTTTGGCAACAGGTGGCCGTGTGTTGGTATGTGTAGGTATTGGTGAAAGTATTCAGGAGGCAAGAGACCGTGCATATATGTTGGTTGGTCAAGTACATTTTATTGGGAAAAAGTGCCGTACAGATATAGCCTATCAGGCGCTTGCACAATAGCTATTAAAATTAAAGGGTAAAGATGATAGAATACGCCTCTATAGGTCGAAGAATGGTCTCTTTTGTAATAGATGACCTATTGGTATCTTTTTTGTTTATTGCAATATTTTATGGGCAGATTGTATCTTTGGGGACGCAGGAGGCTATGATATTTTTTGTTGCTCAAAATAGTTGGGTGTTACTTTTGTTGAAAATGTTTTATCACACTTTTTTTATAGCGTACAGTGGTGCAACAGTTGGAAAATATTTTGCTAAAATAGTAGCAATAGATGAAACGAGTGGAGAGAAGCTTAGCTGGTCTATGGCTGCGCTAAGAGCAATAGTAAGAGTTATTGGTGAGTCTCTCTTTTATATAACATTTTTGTTTGCCTTTTTTTCTCCTAAAAGACAAACACTACATGATAAATTAACAAAGTGCGTGGTGGTCAATGTTTAAATTTAATAAAATTATTCTAAGTGTTATTCTTGCAGCTACATTAGCTCAGGCTGAATCGAAAGAGGCAAAAGATATTGAGGTGTATGCCAAAGAGGTACAGCAAGATAATGGTGATGCAATAATAAATGATGGTGTTGTCGTTGAATATGATGGCTCTATATTTCGAGCTGATAGAGCGAAATACTCTTTTGATAAAAAATATCTTAATCTTAGTGGAAATGTAACGTTAATTGATAAAAGTGGCAAACGTATTCGAGCTAAAGAGTTAAGGTTAGACTTAGGAGACAATAGTGTTATTTTAAAAGATTTTTTTACTTTAGCACAAGAGCATATATGGTTTAGTAGCACTAAAGGTAGTAAAAAAGAGCAATTAATTACATCAAAGAATGCTCTTTTTTCAAGCTGTTCAGTTGACAACCCGGACTGGATGCTAGGGTTTAATAAGGCAATATATGATACAGAGACAGAAATAGTACGCTTCTATGATGCAAAAGTCTATATAAAAAAAATACCCGTATTTTATTTTCCTTATATCTATGTACCACTTT
>JANTGQ010000002.1 GCA_024762845.1 Nitratifractor sp.
TAATAACCTGCACAATAGACTGTTGCACCTCTGCCATCTCTGGTGGTACATTTGGATTACCTGATACATCTATATTTTGTGCCTGTATCTCAATTTCGATTTTTAAATGGTCTAAGTCTCCATTTGCCAGTTGCTCTTGCTTACGTGCAAAAGCTCTGTCGTAATCGGCAAGCTTTTCGTCGCTAGCACCGGATGGAAGGGGAGGGAGGAGTTTTTCAATAATCTTATTCTCTACAAAAGCCTCTATCTTCTCTTTGTTTCTCTCAGCTTCCTCTTTTTTAGCTAAAGCGTATGCTTCGAGTGCCAAGTCGCGCACCATCGACTCTACATCTCTACCAACATATCCAACCTCTGTATATTTGCTCGCTTCTACCTTAACAAAAGGAAGACGCATCATTTTTGCAAGGCGTCTAGCTATCTCTGTTTTACCAACACCTGTGCTTCCAATCATTAGGATATTTTTTGGTGTTACCTCTTGTGCCATTACTTCATCTAGTTGCATTCTACGCCATCTGTTACGTAGTGCAATCGCAATAACTTTTTTGGCATTTCCCTGACCAATTACATATTTGTCTAGATACCCTACAATCTCTTTAGGGGTCATATTGCTACTGTTACTCACTATTTTAACTCCAATGTCTTAATGTTTGTGTTTGTATAGATACAGAGCTCACCTGCAATTTTCAGGCTCTCCTTTACAAGTTCTAATGGCTCTAAATTACTATGTTTCTTAAGTGCTCTTGCAGCTGAAATAGCAAAGTTTCCACCACTTCCTATAGAAGCTATCTCTCCATCTTCTGGCTCTACTACATCGCCTGTTCCGCTAAGTATAAATATATGCTCTTTGTTTAGTACTAGCATCATAGCTTCTAGTTGGCGTAGGTGTTTATCGCCACGCCACTGTTTTGCAAACTCGATAACCGACTTTAACAGATCACCTCTCTTTTCACTTAAGATTCCTTCGAACATATCAAAAAGTCTAAAGGCGTCTGCTGTGCTTCCTGCGAATCCGGCTAAAATTTTTCCATTATAGAGTGTACGGATTTTAGTAGCATTGCCTTTTAGAATAGCATTTCCAAAAGTTACCTGCCCATCACCGCCTATAACAGCGCCATCTTTACTTTTATATGCAAGTATTGTAGTTGCATCAAACATTAGGCTTGCACTCCTTCGACTAAGAGTTTTAGAGTAGCATGGATACCGTGACCTAGTTTGATATCGATTTCATGAAGCCCCTCACTTTTTATTGCTTTTTTAAGGTTGATACTCTTTTTATCTATCTCTACATCCCACTGTTGTTTAAGTTCATTAGCAATACAGTTGTTTGTAACAGAACCTCGTATTCCAACTGGGGCACTCTCTCTTTCTACCTTTAGCTCGTTTGATTCAATTTTGTTTTTATAAGCCTCTAGTGTCGCAATTTCAGCGGCAAGTGCAGCTGCCTGGTTAGCTTTTTCCTCTTCCCATTTGGCTACAACCTCTGGAGTTGCCAGTTTCGCCAAACCTTTATTAATTAAAAAGTTTTGTCCATACCCATCTTTGACCTCTTTAATTTCACCAGCTTTGCCCAAACTTTTTACATCTTTTATTAATAATACACGCATAATTTATCCTTTTAAAATAGTTTTTATAGTATTTTATCTAAAAAATAGAGTTTTAAAAAGAGGTGTAGATGTTTGAGGAATTTAAAGTAGATAATCTAGAGGCGTTTCCGGCAAAATTAAATGAAATGCTTGAAGTTCAAAAAAAAGAGATAGAAGATTTGGCTGTGAATGCAAAAAGCTATAAAGAGGCAATTGTAAAGATGGATGAGCTCTCTGAGGAGCTCGAGACTTTTTTTACACCATTGAGTCACTTAAACAGTGTGCTAAACTCTAAAGAGACGCAAAAAGCGTACGAAGAGTCACTTCCACTACTTTCGAAATTTTCGAGTTTTATAGCACAAAACGAAAAGCTTTACGAAAAGATAAAGTCTCTTACTCCCGAAGATGACCTGCAAAAAAGAGTCTTAGATTTAGAACGTAGAGACTTTGTACTCTCAGGTGCAGAGCTCAATGTTGATGATAAAAAAGCATTAGAGAATATAAATTTGAGACTGAGTGAACTGAGTAACCAATTTAGTCAAAATCTACTCGATGCAACCAACGAATATGAACTACTTATAAAAGATGCCAGCGATGTAGAGGGTTTGCCACAAAGCGATATTGAAGCAGCAAAAGTAGAAAAAGATGGGGAGAGTTACTATAGGTTTACGCTTCAGATGCCAAGTTACATCGCATATATGACCTATGGACCAAATAGAGAGTATAGAGAACAACTCTATAGAGCCTACAATACAAGAGCTCCGCAAAACCAAGAGGTTATAGACGAAATCTTAGAGCTAAAACTTAAAAAAGCAAATCTACTAGGGTATAAAACTTACGCAGAGTATGCACTGCAGACCAGAGATGCTTCAAGCGAGGAGGAGGTTCTTACCTTCTTAAACCAACTTGTAAAAGCAAGCAGAAACCAGGCTATCAAAGAGGTGGAGCAACTGCAAAAGTTTGCCAAAGAGTTAGACGATATAGAGCAGTTGCAAAGTTATGACCTTGCCTACTACAGCGAAAAAATAAAAAAGAGTCTCTTTGCATTTGATGAAGCAGAGACAAAGCCATATTTTGAGAAAAATGCCACTCTACAAGGTATGCTTAACTTAGTAAGTACACTTTTTGACATAAGTTTTCAAGAGGTAAAAACTCCAGTATGGCACGATAGTGTAAAAGTTTACGAGATAACAGAAGAGGGGAATGCAGTAGCAAGAATCTATTTTGACCTTGAAGCAAGAGAGAGTAAAAGAGGTGGCGCCTGGATGCACAATTGGCAAAGCTACTTTCAAGATAGTAGAGAGCAGATACACTTGCCATCTGCTTTTGTTGTAGGTAACTTTGCAGCAGCAACTGCAGAGCAGCCAAGCCTTTTACGCCACGATGATGTTGTAACACTTTTTCACGAAATGGGGCATGCAATACACCACCTCTTTAGTAAAGTTACACATCGCAGTATTAGTGGAATAGAGGGAGTAAGCTGGGATGTTGTAGAGTTTCCATCACAATTTTTGGAGAACTTTGCGTATGAAGCAGCTATATTAAAGAGTTTTGCAAAACATTACAAAAGTGGAGAGTCAATACCAGAGGCGTTGCTGCATAAGATAAAAGAGACAAAAAACTTTCAGGCAGCAATGGCGATGCTTAGACAGTTGGAGTTTGCACTTTTTGACTTTACACTTCACCAAAAACTCTATCAAGGAGAAGAGGTTAATGCCCTTATCAGCACAATACGTGAGCAGACAGCAATTATTAAACCACCTCTCTTTGTGCGATTTGAGCATGGCTTTGCACATATTTTTGCCGGGGGATATGCGGCAGGGTACTATAGTTACAAATGGGCAGAGGTATTTAGTGCAGATGCCTTTTTTGCGTGCTTGGAAGATGGTAACTTTAATCTTAAAAGAGCCAAAGAGTATAAAGAGCACATCTTAGAAAAGGGTGCAAGCAGAGATATGAGCCAACTCTACCATGAGTGGCTAGGCAAGCGACCACAAACCGATTCTTTGATAAAATTGTACGATATCCAATAGTAGACTGGGAAGCAATTTATTATGAAGATACGAGAAGCCAAGCAGAGCGATTTTAATCAAATATGGAAATTTTTTAAAACGATTATTGAGGCTGGTGAGAGTTATCCCTATCCATCTAATATGAGCAAAGAGGAAGCAGAAGCTGAGTGGATGATGCCACCTAAAAGAGTATTTGTAGCAAGTAAAAATGAACAGATAGTTGGAACTTACTATATAAAACCTAATCAACCAGGTAGGGGTGCTCATGTATGTAACTGTGGGTATATGGTTTCATCATCAGCTCAAGGGAGAGGTATTGCCACAAAACTTTGTGAAGATTCTCAAAAAAAAGCAGTAGCACTTGGATTTAAAGCGATGCAGTTTAATCTAGTTGTCTCTACTAATGAAGTAGCGCTACATCTATGGAGCAAGCTCGGCTTTGAGAGAGTTGGTCGTTTGCCAAAAGCATTTTTACATGCTGGCAAAGGCTATGTTGATGCATTTGTAATGTACAAATGGCTTGAGAAATAGCAAGATAAAGGGGAATTAATTTTGTTTAAGAGTAAAGATTTTAATATGTTGCTTCTTTTGACAGTACTAATTTTGGCAATTTTGGGATTAGGTATCTATACGAGCCCAACATATACTCAAAAGATGCAACTAATCAATTCAATTATCTACTTTGCAGCGGTGCTTTTTATCGCATCTGTTACACTTATAGTCCTCTGGCACGGTTTTAAACACTTTGCACTTATGTTGGCAATAATACTAGGTGCCATTATTTCGCTACTTGGTATTGAAGCTGGTATAATAGCTGTGGTGATGACATATGTAATATGGGGTTTTACATTCTCTATCGAGATGCTTTTAGCGCACAATGGGGTAGAGGGAGCAATTGTATGGTTTAAAAAACACTATACTACAAAAAGTTTTGCAGTAGAATATAGGGTATTTTACCCGATGATGCTTACTATGTATATCTTTTTAGAGGTAATTCCAGGCATTTTATATCAAGAGGCAATATTGGATTTTAACCCAAAAGAGCTCTATAAAGCGATGTATAATGAGTTAAAGAAGGGCTAGGAGAGTCTCTTGTTGGTTCTTTTTTAACTCTTTGGCAAAGAGTTGAGCCTCTTGCTTAAAACTTCTATAAAAGTTTCAAAAGAGGGTAATTCCAAAGAGAACTCTCTTGTTGCCTCTTCCCAGGTTGTTTTAGGAAAATAGGGATCGTTTTTAAAGCGTGCAATAATATGCCAGTGCATATGTGGTAGCATGTTTCCAAAACTTGCAATATTTATCTTATCAGGTGCATAGTATTCTATCATTACACGCTCTATTGTCTCTATTAGTTGGTACATTTGCTGCTTTACATCTTCTGGAAGTTCACTCAACTCTTTATACTTTACAGCAGTAAAAAGTTTCAGCCATGGAAGTTTGTTATCGTGTTGCTGGATGTAAAAGTTACTATTTTTCCATACTATCTTTTCCAAATACTACTCCGGATTTATCTAATTTTTTTTATCTTCTGCTTACCAATTTTGAAAATTTTTGATGGTTTAGAGTCCACACCTAGAGGGTAGACAATAATATCGGCATGTTCATATGCATACTCAAAGTTATACTCTTGAGCACTTTTATTTGCAGAGCTTGTGAAAGCACTCTCTAACCTATCCATAAGAAGATTGTGACGTTTATCTTTAACTATTCTAAAAGAGTACTCTTGACTAATTACAAATGTACTTTTTTTTGCCCTTCTAGCAACTCTTCTAAATTGTTTTGGAACTCTTTTTCTTAAATGTTTTAGAGATCCCAATGCCTCTATATATTTTTTGTCTTTTTGACGACTTTTTGCTCTATCTATCGCCTTACTCTCTTTAGATACAAAACCAATAGTTGTATCTGTATCTGTTAAAAAAAGAGCATCACGCATCACGAAGATAGTCTTGGAGAGCATTTGGCTCTATTGTACCGCTGTTTTCCTTTAGCGATTTAACAGCCAATGCAGCTGCTTTTGCTGCCGCTAAAGTAGTAAAATATGCTACATTGTTAGAGAGTACACTCTGTCTTATTTTTTTGGCATCACTTTTACTGGCATTATTGTCGCTGGTATTTATTGCTATTGCAATTTCATTATTGCGAATCATATCATCAATATTTGGACGCCCTTCGCTAAGTTTTAGTACAAGAGTACTCTCTATCCCTGCCGCTTGGAGTGCTAAGTGTGTTCCTTTTGTTGCAACAATACTAAAACCGAGCTCATGGTAGAGCTCACCAATCTCTTTAGCAAATTGTTTGTCATTTTCAGTCAAAGAGATAAATATATTACCATCTAAAGGAATAATATTCTTAGAGGCAAATTGACTTTTGGCAAAACTCATACCAAAATCTTTGCTAATACCCATCACTTCACCTGTTGACTTCATCTCTGGTCCCAATATTAAGTCTGAACCCGGTAATTTATTAAATGGAAAAACAGCCTCTTTTACTGCTACATGACCTTTTAGAATAGGTTTCATTGGTGTAGCATTAAAATCTACAACGTTAAATCTATCATAGTATTTTAGAGCTGCTTTCAAGTCTTGCTCTACCATAACCATTGTAGCAACTTTTGCCAAAGGCAAGCCTGTTGCTTTGGATACAAATGGTACAGTTCGAGAAGCTCTAGGGTTTACTTCGATAAGATAGACTTCGTTTTCAAAAATTGCGTACTGGATATTAAGTAGACCAATTACACCAAGCTTGAGCGCAATTTGCATAGTCTGCTCTTCTATAACTTTAATTAATTCATCAGAGATAGAGAGAGTAGGGAGGATACATGCACTATCTCCAGAGTGGATACCTGCCTCTTCAATATGCTGCATTAAAGAGCCGATGTAGACATCTTTTCCATCACAAATTGCGTCAATATCAAGCTCTATTGCATTATTCAAAAATTTATCAATTAATACAGGAGATTCGTTAGAAACTTCTACCGCCTCATCCATATACTCTTTTAATTCACTATCGCTATAGACTGTTCTCATAGCGCGACCACCGAGAACAAAGCTTGGTCTTACAAGTACTGGGTAGCCAATTTTATTAGCAATAATCAAAGCTTCCTCTTTTGTAAAGGCAGTTCCATTTTTTGGCTGTTTAAGACCAAGTTCTTTAATAAAAGTAGAAAATTTTTCTCTATCTTCAGCCATATCGATAACTTTTGCTGATGTACCAATTATTTTTGCACCAATCTCTGTTAGTTTCTTTGCAAGTTTTAGTGGAGTTTGACCACCAAAATGGACAATAATACCATCTGGGTTTTCATGCTCTATTACGTTTCTGACATGTTCAAAGTCTATTGGTTCAAAGTAGAGTATATCACTTGTATCATAATCTGTAGAGACTGTCTCAGGGTTACAGTTATACATAATAGATTTTATACCCATATCTTTTAGGGTAAATGCAGCATGGACACAGCAGTAGTCAAACTCTATTCCCTGCCCAATTCTGTTTGGACCACCACCAATAATAAGAACTTTTTTATCACTCTCTTTAGTAGGGTTTGTTTGGGTAAGGCTAGCAGAGACACTTGTACTAGAGTAGAGATATGGTGTAAGCGCTTTAAACTCGGCGGCACAAGTATCAACTTCATTAAAGTGCTGTATTATATTGTGTTTCACTCTTCTTGCATAAATATCATTTTCACTAAGCGTCGTATTCTCTTCTTTATTAATAAGCTCCGCAATTATAGCATCGCTAAAGCCTTCACTTTTGAGAGCTCTTAGTTGTGATGGACTCTCAAGTGTTTTGATACTTATCTCTTTCTCTCGTATCGACAACTCTTCAAACTGGTATAAAAACCAAGGGTCTATTTTGCAAAGCTCAAATAACTCTTTGGTACTTTTTCCTCGCCGTAATGCCTCCATAAGATAGAGAATTCTATTGCTGTTTGGTCGACGAATCTCTCTAGTGAGTTCTTCATCACTACAGTCGATGCTGTTAAACCCTGTAAGGTCTGTTTCGAGGGAGACAAGTGCTTTTTGAAATGACTCTTTAAACGTTCTTCCAATACTCATAACTTCACCCACAGATTTCATCGCAGTCGTAAGGGTAGAGTCGGCAAGTGGAAATTTTTCAAAAGTAAAACGAGGTATTTTAGTGACAATATAGTCAATGACCGGTTCAAAACTAGCAGGTGTCCCTGTAATATCATTTGTAATCTCGTCTAGTGTATATCCAACAGCCAATAGAGTTGCCACTTTTGCAATCGGATACCCCGTAGCTTTGGATGCAAGTGCCGAAGATCGACTTACACGTGGGTTCATTTCGATTACAATCATTCTTCCACTTTTTGGATCTATAGAAAACTGTACATTACTGCCACCTGTATCAACACCTATCTCTCTTAATATTTTAAAGCTTGCATCTCTCATGCGTTGGTACTCTTTATCTGTTAAAGTCAGTGCCGGAGCAATTGTAATGGAGTCACCAGTATGCACACCCATTGGATCGAGATTTTCAATAGAGCAGACTATGATACAGTTATCATTTCTGTCTCGAATAACCTCCATCTCATACTCTTTCCATCCTAAAAGAGACTCTTCAATTAAAATCTCATTTATAGGGCTCGCTTCTAAACCATTTTTTGCAATCTGCTTGAATTCGTCTATATTATAAGCGACTCCACTGCCTCCACCCGCGAGCGTATAAGAGGCTCGTATAATAAGAGGGAATCCAATATTCGTAGCTGCCAAAAGAGCCTCATCCATATTATATGCATACTGAGAGTGAGGAAGATCCATACCAATCTTTATCATCGCCTCTTTAAAAGCTTGTCTATCTTCACCTTTTTTTATAGCTGCCGGATTTGCACCTAGAAACTCTACGCCATTAAGCATTCCTTTTTCATGCATGCTCATTGCTACATTAAGTGCTGTTTGCCCGCCCATTGTTGGTAAAATTGCATCTACATTCTCTTTTTTTATAATCTTGGCAATTATACTCTCTTCGATTGGTTCAATGTATGTTCTATCTGCAAATTCAGGGTCTGTCATGATAGTTGCTGGGTTGGAGTTTATGAGTACAACACGATAACCAAGGCTTTTAAGGGTTTTAGCAGCTTGTGTACCAGAGTAGTCAAATTCACAGGCTTGCCCAATAACAATTGGACCAGATCCTATAAGTAGAATAGTGCGTATATCGGTTCGTTTTGGCATAAATAGATACCTCTTTTTAAAGTAGTATTATACTTAAACGTTTTAAATGTGGGCTTTAGAGATCTTTAAAGAAAATATCTCTAATACTTTGGCACAAATGACCAAAATTTATAACTCTAGGGAGTCTAGCGGTTAAACTTAATAGAGCTGTCAAGAAGATAGCCAAAGTCGAAGACTTGTTTATAGTCCTCTTCATTTAAAAGCGTTGGATCTATAATATCATCTTTTGTCTGTTTGGCACCACTCTCTTCGTTTGATTTCTTAGAATTGATTGGAATGTATGGGTATATTTTACCAGGGTATGCAGTTTGAGGATTGTAATTGGTTGTAAGGTATGGTGTAGGGTCTGAAATCAAGAAAAAGGTTGATGGCTTCGAGAGGTTAGCATATACTCTAATAGTTGCCTGTTTATATTGATCAAGTGTCTGTACATTTGTAACTATGCCAACGGGAATATTAGGAAAAAATATATTATCCAAGCCACTTGTTTTTACGGTGTCACCAATGTTTACCTTTGCCCATCGTGGGATAAATTTAATAATCATACCTTTTTTGCCATCACCTTGCGCAATACCATGTATATTTTTTGTACCAATCGTAACCCCAAAAGTTGATTTTGGGTGAGAGAGTAAAAATGCATAAAATTTTCCACTAATATTTTCTACAATTCCTGCTACCACATCGTTTTGGGTCAATCCATAGAGTTGCTTTTTTTTGTTTTTTAACTCTTTTGGGGTTGTTAATAGTACTTCATCAAGACGGTTAAGTTTCACATAGGAGATGGTGTCTACCAAGTAGATGTTTTTATATGGTTTTTTCTCCAAAGATGGCAGTAGTCTGTAGACTTTTGAGAGCTGTTCTATGTAGTTAGATTGCTCAAGAAGGAGCTTCTTTAGTTTTTTATTCTCATTATTGAGCGTAACGACACTCTTGTGTTGATTAATATAGCTGTCACTCATTTGGGTTAGATTAAGATATGCAGTCTTTATAGGATTAATAAAATCTAAAAAAAATCCCTTTACAACACCATTATATTTTGTAGTAATAATAAAGAGAACAACAAGAATAAGAAGAATAAAAATACTTCTTTTCTTCATACTTCTAATCTAATCTTCAAAATTTGTCTGTTGTAGTAAATCTATCTGGTTTAAAGCTTCACCAGTACCTTTAGCAACAGCTAAAAGTGGCTCTTCTGCAATATAGACTGGCAGTTTTACCACAGTAGAGAGGTATTGGTCTAATCCTCTAATGAGTGAGCCCCCACCTGTAAGTACAATTCCATTTTCTACAATATCACCGGCAAGTTCTGGTGGGGTTTGCTCTAAAACACTCTTGAGTGCTTCTGCAATTTGGTGTAGAGAATCAGAGATAGCTTCTCGAATATGCTCACTATTGACCTCTACAGATTTTAATATACCCTCTACCTGGTCGCGCCCTTTTACAACTGTCTTTAAAGGGTCATCAAGTTTAATGGCAGTTCCAATCTCTATTTTAAGATTCTCTGCAACCCTGTCACCAATAAGAAGGTTGAAGTTCTTTTTGAGATAATCCATAATTGAGGTATCTAGTTTATCCCCAGCTACTCTAATAGATTTACTAATAACCAAGCCACCAAGAGAAGTTACACCAATCTCAGTAGTACCCCCACCGATATCAACAACGAGGTTTCCATTAGGTTCTTTTACCGGAAGACCAGCACCAATTGCTGCAGCCATTGGCTCTTCGATAAGGTATACGCTTCGAGCACCGGCATTAAGAGCAGACTCTCTTACTGCCTTTCTCTCTACTTGTGTTAATCCATATGGCACACAAATAATTATACGAGGAGAAGAGAGCATCCCTTTTCCGTTTACCCGTCTAATAAAGTACTCTATCATCATCTCAGTTGTATTAAAGTCTGCAATGACACCATCTCTCATTGGTCGAATAGCTTTAATAGATCCAGGTGTCTTCCCTATCATCTCTTTTGCTTCTTGCCCAACTGCCAGAATCTCTTCTTGCCCAAGTTTATTTATCTTTACTGCAACCACAGATGGCTCATTTATCACAACGCCCTTGCCTTTAATTAGCACAAGAGTATTTGCAGTACCTAGGTCAATTGCCATATCTTGTGACAAAAATCCAAATAAATTTTTAAAAAATCCCACTCATATTCCTTTTAAGCTGTTTTCTTATTTTTTAATAATAGTGGTTCGGCACCACTATTTACAACATCTTCTGTGATTATAACTTCATACTCTTTTAAATCAGGTAATTCATACATAATTTCCAATAAAATTGACTCTAAAATTGAACGCAACCCTCTTGCCCCTGTTTTTCTTGCCAAAGCTTTTTTGGCAATAGCATTGAGTGCACTCTCTTCAAATGTCAAGAGTACATCATCAAGAGCAAATAGTGCTTGATACTGTTTGACTAGTGAGTTCTTAGGTTCTGTAAGTATGCGTACCATATTCTCTACTGATATACGCTCTAAAGTTGTAAGTACGTGCAGACGTCCAATAAGTTCCGGGATAAGACCATAACTTACTAAGTCATCTGGTTCAATAAGTGAAAGTATATTTTGTTTATCCTCTTTAGTACGTTTCTGATGTCCAAAACCTAAAGTGTTTCCTCCAACTCGACGCTCTATAATCTCTCCTATGCCATCAAATGCACCACCGCAAATAAACAGAATATTGGAAGTGTCAATTTGGATAAAGTCTTGGTTTGGATGTTTTCTTCCACCTTTTGGCGGAATATTTACAATTGAACCTTCAATTATTTTTAATAGCGCCTGTTGTACACCCTCGCCAGAGACATCTCTTGTGATAGAACGATTCTCACCCATTCTTGCAATTTTATCTATCTCATCGATAAAGACAATACCTCTTTCAGCTTTTTGAACATCGCCATCAGCCGCTTGGAGAAGTTTTGTGAGAATATTTTCAACATCTTCTCCGACATATCCAGCTTCTGTAAGGTTCGTTGCATCAGCTATTGCTATTGGAACATCCAAAAATTTGGCAATTGATTGTGCTAAAAGTGTTTTTCCACTTCCTGTTGGACCAATTAGTAGAACATTCGATTTAGAGATTTCAGTCTCTCCTTCGTCGAGGTTGCGTTTTAAAATTCTCTTATAGTGGTTATAAACGGCAACACTCAGTGTCTTTTTAGCGCTCTCTTGACCAATGACATAGCTGTTTAAAAAGTTGTTTAACTCTTTGGGTGTTAACTCTCTAAGCTCCTGCTCTACCTCTTCATAAGAGTTATTATCGTCTCCAAATAGTATCTTATATGCAGAGACTGTACAATTACTGCAAATATATGCATTTTGTCCAGCTACTAATGGTAGGTCATCTCTTTCATGTGCACCACAAAAACTACACTGTTTCATTTTTACATCTCCTTAGGTGCAATATCTAAACTGCATCTATATTTTATAAATTATTGTTAACTACTCTTACTTGTTACTCTTTTGATATGCTATACCTCTTGTAGAGCTAAGTATAAAGTTTGCTAAATTTTGTACAGAAATATTACTCTCAGCTGCAAGTCTCTGCGCAACCTCTTTTATCGGTGCTTCACCGCTAAAAAGTTCTCTATATGCAGACTTGATTTTGTTTATATCTTCACTTTGCATATTTCTACGAAGTCCTGTCAGGTTGAGTCCACGCAGTTTCGCTCTATTCCCCTCTACTAGACAGTATGGTGGCACATCTTGACTTACTGCACTAGCACCTGCAACCATTGCCATATCTCCAACTTTAACAAATTGGTGAATCGGTGTCAAACCGCCAACAACAACGCCATTTCCAAGCTCTACATGACCGGCAAGTGTTGCAGCATTTGCAAGGATGCAGTTGTCTTTAATTATGACATCGTGAGCAATATGTACATACCCCATTAAAAGGTTATTGTTGCCAATTCTCGTAATACTGCCTCCACCCTCTGTACCTGGGTTTATCAAGGTAAACTCACGTATCTTATTGTTATTGCCTATAATAAGCTCTACCTTTTCACCATGATACTTTAAATCTTGTGGTATCGAACCAACTACTGCATGAGAAAAAATAGTGTTGTTATAACCGATAGTGGTGTATCCCTCTATCACGGTATATTTACCAATAGTTGTATTGTCTCCAATTTTGACATTTTTTCCAATAAATGCATACGCTTCTATAGTTACATCACTACCTAAAATAGCGCCATCTTCTACTATAGCTGTAGGGTGTATATTTGTCATATTACTCTTTTACTTATCTACAATCATAGCTTTTAGTTCTGCTTCGGCAACTAGTTTGCCATCAACATAAGCTTTTGCATCTAAATTCCACACTGCACCTCTATTTTTAATAACAGTGAGTCTATACTCTAGTCTATCACCAGGAACAACAGGGGCTCTAAATTTTGCTTTGTCAATACTCATAAAGTAGACAACTTTCTCTTGGCTACTCTCTTGATCTGCTTCGTTCATACTTTTAAAAGCTAAAACTCCACCAGCCTGCGCCATACCCTCTATTATCATTACCCCTGGATATATAGGGTGGTCAGGAAAGTGCCCCTGAAATACAGGTTCAGATATTGAAACATTTTTATAACCAGTAATCATTTTTGAGGGTTCTAATTCAGTAATTCTATCTACTAAAAGAAAAGGATATCTATGCGGAAGAATCTCTTGTATCTCCATTACATTATAAAGCATTATGCCACCTTTTTGTGAATGTGTCTTGTAATAGTATCAAAAGCTTCGTTAAAAAATGATTATTAGAATCTGCAGAGATAAACCACTATAGCACTTAAATTTAGAGTAATTCTACTAAATTCTCCTCTACATCATCGTATACTTCGGTCTCAATTTTTAACTCGACTTTGGCTGTAGGTATCTTTTCGACAACTATAATAGCACTCATATCAAAAGGAGAGTTTGTTATTAGAGAGCGAACCATCAACTCACTATTAAAGCTTGGAGGATTGTAGAGTAACTGTTCTATACTCTTGTAGTCACTGTTTGCGAGGCTGTTATAGAAATCGAGTGTAATAAATTTTATCTCATTACGACTAAAATGGTAGACATTTGCTATTTTTTTCTCTACTTTCCCACGAGAGTAGCTATTCTTAAGAGTAGAGTAGGGGAGTATATGTGAAAGAGTAACACGCTTCTTCTCTTTAACGAGAGCAAATTGAAGTCTCCAGTTTAAAAATCTCCGTTTTATAATTTCATACTCAATATTCTGCTCTTCTAGCTTTTTTCTTTTTTCATAGAGTTCTATTTTTGACTCTATAGAGTTCGGTTGTATCTGTTGTGATATTGGGCTAGAGAGCTCATCTGCAGCTCTTTGTTGATGTTCTCTCTGTTGCCCAAGTGCATAGAGGCACCCACAATAATTTTGTCTATAGAGTTTTGCCTCTTTTGCTATAATATTTTGCTCTTGCGTTCCATTCTTTTCTCTATAGTTTGGTGCCAAAAATTGAATAGATAAATCTTTAGCCAAACTCTCCCCGCTCTCTTGTAGCTGTTTTAATGATTTTTTAGGAGATGTTAGCAGAGTAGAGGTAAAGTGGCTGCAACCTATATCTTTTGCTTTTTTAGCGCTTACCTCAAAGCGTCTGTCAAAACATACTGAACATCTAGCACCCTTTTCGGGCTCATTTTCCAAACCGCGTACTGCCTCTATCCAGGCACTATAATCATAGGGTCCTTCGAGCAGTTCTATATCTAATAGTTTACAACTTCGCTCTACATCTAGAAGACGTAGGTAGTATTCGCTGTATGGGTGTATATTTGGATCGTAAAAAAAACCGATAAGTTTTGACTCTGGATACTCAATTTGTAGTTTTTGTAAAAAATAGTGGCTATCTACCGAGCAGCAGATATGCACCAAAATCGACTCTGCACTACTCATGAGAAGAGTCTTGACCCTACGCGAATCATATTCGAGCCCTCTTGGATTGCGTATTTAAAATCTCCACTCATACCCATAGAGCATATTGTTGCACCACTCTTTTGCAGAGAGTCATAAATTTTATATGTTGTTTCAAAACTTTTCTTTATCTCTTTTTCATCTTTTGAGTGCGCGCCAATTGTCATTACCCCTTTAAGAGAGATGTTTGGGCAACTCTCCTGAATCTGTTGGTAGATATCTTTTGCCGCCTCAGGCGAGACACCACTTTTGCTCTCTTCATAAGAGCTGTTAATCTGAAGGAGACCACTTAATTGTTGCTCTTTAACTGCTAAACGCTTATTTATCTCCATAGCCAACTCTAAAGAGTCAATAGATTGCACAAGTACAGGGTTGAGATCAATAATTTTATTAATTTTATTCTTTTGCAAAGAGCCTATCATATGCCATGCGAGTGGCAGATCTTCTAACTCTCCTACTCTACTGCTAAGTTGCTGCACCTGGTTCTCTCCAAAGTTTCTTTGTCCAAGGCTGTAGAGTGTTTTTATATTCTCTATCTCTGTATATTTTGCAACAACGACAAGTTGTACAATAAGATGCTCACTTCTTTGCACTCTTGCCTCTTCTATATCCCAGATGAGTCTGTCTAAATTCTCCCTTAACTGTTCTTTTGTTAAAATCATCACTACCCCCAAATTCTATTTACATCATTATACAATCCAAAAACCATTAATCCTATTAAAAAGAGCCACCCCGCAAGAGTGAGTTTATAGAGAATATTTTCGCTTGGTGCTCTTTTTGTAACCATTTCGTAGATATTAAAAACAATATGTCCACCATCGAGTGCAGGTATTGGTAAGAGGTTTAGGATACCAAGATTTACTGATATAAGTGCCATAATAAAGAGCAGATAGATAAACCCGGCTTTAGCAAAACTTATAAGTAGATCAAAAATAGTAATTGCACCAGCAATGTTTTTAGAATCAACCTCTCCTGTAGATATCTTTTGTACCCCTTTTGTAATGAGGAACATAGCATTTTTAGTCTCGTTCAGTGCGTAACTAAAAGCATCTATTAAACCGAACTCTATAATTGTACTCTTCTTAATCTTTGGTGTAATTCCTATTACCCTTTGCTCTATAGTTTCATTAAATTCATTTTGTCTCTTCTCAATTTTTGGCAGAAGCTTCAAATGTAAAAGCTCTTCGCCTCTTTTAACATCGAGTGTAATCGTGTGATCACTTTTTACAATTTCACTTTTAAGTTGATACCAATATCTAATAGGCTTATTATTAATTTTAACAACTCTATCGTCACTCTTTAGCCCTGCTGCCTGCGCTGGAGTATTTGGTATAACTTTTGAAATAGTGGGTGTAATATATCCGCTTGCAGTAGAAGCTGGTGCACCATAGAGCGCTATAAAAAGATAGATAAAAAAAGCTAAGATAATGTTAGCAGCTGGTCCAGCAAGTAGAATTACTATTCGCTGCCACGGTTTTTTACTGTTGTAACTATCGTCATCATCACTGCGTTCGAGCGGGTTGATATCATCTTGCCCTTTAAGCTTTACATATCCTCCAAGCAAAATTGGTGCAAATGCCCACTCTGTACCCAGCCACTCTTTTTTAAAGAGTACTCTACCAAAGCCAATACTAAATCGTTCTACTTTTACACCAAAAAACTTTGCAGCACTAAAGTGACCAAGCTCATGAAAGAAGACAAGAGTAGAGAGCGCTAAGAGCGCAATTATCGAATAAATTATTAAAGTAAGCATCTATTTCTCTTATATTTTTAACGAATTATATAAAAAAGACCCTAATTTCTGGTTTGTAGATTTAAAATATGCTATTATATTGTAAAATGTTTGTCAATAAAGGATATCAATGAGTTCTGAAGAGAAGAGAGTAGAAGAGGGGTTGGATAGTGCTACAAAAGAGATTAACTCAAATGAGCTTGAATCTGTAGAGATAATAAATAAAGAGCCGGAGATAGAAGAAGATGAGAAGTCTCAAGCTCTTCCAAAAGTAAAAGAGAGTAGCAATTTACATAGCAGCCTCGTAGATAAGTTAACGCAGGCAAAGATTGCTGCCGGAATGAAACATGAAGAGTATCTACAAGTGCATAAAGAGCTAGAGGAGACAACAGTCAATTTTATGCGTCTTGAGAATAATATTGTTAAAACCACAGTAGACACTTCTCTTACGCTACTCGAAGAGCTGGGGGTTCAAAATCTTGAAAATGGCTTAAAAGAGGCAAAAGAGATTGTTCAAGAGAACAAAGCAGAGTTGTTACAGATAAAATCAATCTCTAAAGGAAATATAAAAGCATTTTTCTTTGGTGCAATAGGTGCTGTTGCAACAGCCATAGGCTTAACAGCTTTTGGTGCAAAGTTGGCAGCACTGCCACTAAATAGTGCTACCTTGCTGCAGAGCTCTAATTTAGAGACTATTGCAACAAAGGTAGCAGATTTGATTAAGATAAAAGATACACCAATTGCCGGCTATCTTTTAGTTGGTGCTGTCTCTTTTTTAGTAGGTCTTTTAATCTATAATCTAGTAAAATTTTTACAAAAGAAGAAAAATATTCGGTATGTTAACAATCTAGAGAGCGATGTCCAAACATACGAAGAGCAGCTGAACGAGAAGGTAGAGAAGAGTCATGAACTTAACGAACATTTAGATCACATTAAATTAGTAATGCAAAAATACGACATTATTTTACAGGAGCAAAATGCAAAACTTCGACGAATGCAGTTTATCGAACAGCCTGTTGAGGGAGTAAACTCTCTTCAACGAGCAAGCCAGATAGAGGTTGAAAAGACGGTTTTAATACTTGATGAGCTTCTTAAACTAATGAACACAGAGGTAAACGATAATTTAGATATTACCCAAGAGAGCAAAGAGCAGCTTCATAGTGCCAACAGCATTATAAATGAAGTGATTAAAAAGCTTTACATTTAACCGGATTAAGAAGGTTTATACGAGAGATGATATACACGTGTCTTAGTGATTCCAGACTCTTTTATCCTGAGAGTTATTAAAGGTAGTCACTACTCTCATAATAAAACTCATTTAAACCCTCTAAAAAAGCTTTTAGTATTTTGTTGGAACACTCTATATGTTTTGGATGCTCTTCTGAGCGAAAGAGATCTTTTATTTTAGACTTACTAATCTCAAAATCAGTCAATTGAAAGATCATAAGCAGTTCTACCTCTTTTAGGTTGAGTGCAACTCGAATCTTTTTTAAAATAAGATTATTGCTTAAGATTACTTCATCCTCTTCTTGCTCTTGCTTGGGAGGCTGCTCTTTTCTTTTAAAGAGTATTAAGCCATCCAAAAAGAGACCTAACTCTTCATAAGTGGCTATTGCACTCTGTTTATTTGATGAGTTTTTTAGTATTTTATCTAATCTCTCTTTGCTCATTGGGTAATCGAGCAGAGAGTATATTGTTAGCATCTTTGGTCTATTAAGGTTAAGAGCCTCTTTTATAGCGATAATAATCTCAGAAGGGTTCACTACTTCCCTTTATTGAGTGCTTCGCTTGCATCTCTTAAATCATTTTTTAGTAATACAAGTAACTTAAGACATTCATTATCTTTTACATTATGTTTTAAACTCCAATACTCAGGGTCAGTATATGCGTAGTATGTACTTCCATCAATTTTACTGTAAAGAGATACTCTTACAGGAAACTCCAAAGAGATAGAGGGATTGCAAGTGACCAATTTTGTTGCAATCTTGGAGTTGTAAAGATTTATAGTTTTTGTAGGGTAGAGCATTTTTTGAAGCTTCAAAGCCTCTTTTTCATGGTCAAAAGTAGAGATAATACTATAGTTCTTGCTCTTTAATTGCGAGCTAAGAGTTTCTATACTTTTATCTACACCATATTTGCTTTCTCCGCCAATAATAAATTTAGATTGCGCTTTTGCAGTCTTATCCGCACATGCACTGAGCATAATAACTACTATAAAGAGATAGATATATTTCATTTTAGAACCCTATACATTAAATCTAAAGTGCATTACATCACCATCTTGTACAATATACTCTTTTCCTTCAAGACGCATTTTTCCTGCCTCTTTTGCTCCTGCTTCTCCACCATTGGCAATGAAGTCTTCATAGCTTATCACCTCTGCTCTAATAAAACCTTTCTCAAAGTCGTTATGAATAACTGCTGCAGCTTTAGGTGCAGTTGTGTTTTGGCGTATTGTCCAAGAACGAACCTCTTTTACTCCGGCAGTAAAGTAACTTTGCAGCCCCAGCTTCTCAAACCCTTTTTTTATAATCTGTTCTAAGCCAGATTCGCTCACACCTAAAGACTCAAGCATCTCCTGTTTCTCCTCTTCATCAAACGCGACCATCTCCTCTTCTATCTTTGCGCAGAGTTTAATAACTTCTCGATTATGTTTACTTGCATACTCTTTTAGAGATTTAACATAGTCGTTATCCTCTTCTAAGCCGTCTTCATCTACATTTGCACCATAAATAATCTCTTTTGCTGTTAAGAGTCGTAACTCTTTTAATAGAGTCTCAAACGCTTCACTATCATCTTCAAAAGTCGATACGGGGTTTTCCTCTTCTAAGTGAGTCAAGAGATTTTTTGCAACCTCTAGCTGTGCTTTTGCATCTCTGTCGTTCCCTTTGGCTCTTCTCTCTAAATTAGAGACTCTCTTCTCTACAGCATCGATATCTGCCAATAGAAGCTCTGTCTCAATAATAGAGATATCTCTAATTGGATCAATACTTCCCTCTACGTGGGTAATATTCTCATCTTCGAAACACCGTACAATTTGTAAAATCACCTCTGTCTCTTTAATATTAGAGAGAAACTTATTTCCAAGTCCTTCCCCTTTACTTGCACCCTTGACTAACCCGGCAATATCAACAAAATCGAGTGTCGAGTACTGTATTCGCTCTGGATTAACAATTTTTGCCAACTCTTCAAGACGTTTGTCGGGTACCGGCACTACAGCTTTATTTGGCTCAATTGTACAAAATGGATAATTTGCACTCTCTGCATTTTGCGCTTTAGTCAACGCATTAAAAGTTGTCGATTTTCCAACATTTGGTAACCCTACTAATCCTATTCCTAAACCCATATTCTCTCCAATTTTAAATTCAATCCATTATCCCAATAGACTTCTTGCAAAACTATATATAAGAGTATATTCCTTATTGCAGATCATCTTTTGTTGAATATTCTTTTGACTTAGCTTTGGCTAGGACTTCAAGAATATTCAACAAAAACCTAATGCACACTAAGCAATATCTTCAAAATATATAGTTTTGTAAGAAGTCTAATGGAATTTCTGCGCAATTATACTACTAAAGCACTATTTTTTTAGCAACATTCAGACCAAAGCCACTTAAACCGACAAATTCAGTATCTTTGTTAGATGTTATCAGGTTGATAGACTCAACTCCAAGGCTCTTTAATATTTGCGCTCCAATACCAAACTCTCTCGCTTGCTCTTTAGAGATAGTCTTAGTATCTAAAAAGATGAGCAATCCACCATTTTTCTTAAGAAACTCAATAGAGTTTATAAGACTCTTATATTGACCCTGGTTGGTTAAAAGCTCTAAATCGCTAACTATATTATGAAACTTTACGTTCTCTTTTTTATTGGCATTGTAAAATTTTATTACAGTGTGCTCTCTTTGCAGATGATCTGTAAATGTAATTTTTTCGACTTTGATACCAAAAAAATTAATTTCGCAAGACTCTAGAGGCGTAACGAGCTTCTCATTTGCCAAGCGATACTCAACAATATCTGAGATATAGATAAATTTTAAGTTATGCTCTTTTTTAAAAAGCTCTAAATCATCTCTTCTTGCCATTGTTCCGTCATCTTTTATGATTTCACATATTACAGCTACGGGTGCCAAACCAGCAAGAGTACAAAGATCTACTGAACCTTCTGTATGCCCAGTTCTAACCAATACCCCACCATCTTTGGCTATCAGCGGAAAAATATGTCCAGGTCGAACAAAATCACTCTTATTACTTAAAGGAGATGCCAAGAGCTCTATGCAATCATTTCTCTCTGCAGCAGATATTCCTGTTTTTGCAGTTGCTGTATCAACCGAAACGGTAAATGCTGTTTCATGCGCAGAGTCGTTATTGTTAACCATTGGGGCTAGCTCCAGTCTTTGTGCTGTCTTTTTAGTCATTGGAGTACAGATTAACCCACGAGCCTCTTTCGCCATAAAGTTTACTTTCTGGGGTGTACTAAATGTAGCCGCGTAGACTAAATCACCCTCATTTTCACGATCTTCATCATCCATCATGATGACCATATTTCCTCTTTTTATCTCTTCAATCGCCTCTTGAACGCGCTTTATCGCTTCTGACATAACTATCCTTGTTTAACTCAAATAATGGGCTTTTAAAATAATCATTACTGTGATAATATAGATTATTAGAGCTCTGCTGAATTATACCGTAATAGATTTAATTACAAAAAAACAATATTTTTTCTAAAAATCCTTGACATATCAATACAAAGCTGCTATAATTCCGTCACTACAAGCAATTGGGGTATCGCCAAGCGGTAAGGCAACGGTTTTTGGTACCGTTATTCGGGGGTTCGAATCCCTCTACCCCATCCATTTAGGATTTTTTAATCCTTCTTTTCTGTCGCGGGATAGAGCAGTTTGGCAGCTCGTCGGGCTCATAACCCGAAGGTCGGTGGTTCAAATCCGCCTCCCGCAACCAATTCAAATAACGATAAAACCAAACTTTTAAGCGTTTTTTTACGATCTTAATTATTTTGTATTTTTTCAAGATACACACTTTTTCTTAGGTCATATGCTTTGATAGGTGTTGTAT
>JANTGQ010000003.1 GCA_024762845.1 Nitratifractor sp.
TATTATACTTTTTGTATACATATTCTTCACTTATAATCAATTGAATATATTTTATACTCTATTTTATATCACTTATATCTATCGTATAAGAATTGATTTTGTTATTTTTTAAGAAGATAGTATAAAAATAGCTTTACGGTTTTTAAAATGTTTAAAAAATTTCGTTACATATTTTGGGTTAAAACTAGTAGAGATTTGCTAATATAGAGTTTTGCAAGAAGTCTAAAAAAAATATAAACACTAAGAGCCAAGCGCTCTTAGTTAAAAATTAGTGGCTGCAGCCACAACTTCCGCTACCGCAGTGACCGCCACCAATTTGACCAGTTGCTGCTTCATCTTCTGTTGCATCTCTCTCGCTTACTACAGTTACATTAAACATTAAATCTTTCCCAGCTAATGGGTGGTTAAAGTCTACTGTTACTGTTGTATCATCAAAATCAACAACTGTTACCTGAATAGTCTCTTCGTTTTGACCCTGTCCATACAGAGACATACCTTTTTCCAGCTCGATACCTTCAAACTGCTCTTTAGGTAGTTGCTGAACAGCCTCGTCATCTTTTAGACCATACGCCTCTTCAGCTTTTACCAAGATATCAGCACTCTCTCCAGCTTCCATACCGACTAATTGCTTCTCTAAACCTGGAATCAGTTGACCTTTTCCAATAATAAACTCTAAAGGCTGACCACCTTTATTGCTATCTAATACATCACTTCCGCCAGCTTCTGTTAATTCGTACTCAATTCCGACTACGCTGTTTTCTTCTTTGATTGCCATAATTTTCCTTTTCATTAATTAAAATATGATTTTAGCTTATTGCCCTTAACACTACTTTAAATACCTTTTAGCCTCTTTTGCGCTCTTGCTCCCTGGGTAGCCATCTACAACAGCTTTGAAAAAGACTTTTGCCTCTGTACCCTTGCCTATCTTCTTAAGTGAACTTGCGGTATGAAGTAGTAATCTATCCATATAGTTGGCATTCTCATTCGCAGTTGCACTCTGTTGATATTTACTAATTGCCTCTTTGTATCTTCCTCTTTTATAGGCAATCTCACCTAAATAGTAACTTACTGAAGCTTTTTTGTACCCTCTTTTTAGCAACTCTTTAAATCCCTCTCCAGCTTTAGTATACCTCTTTTTTGTAAAATTAAGAACAGAGTTTTTAAAGAGACCTTTGCTCGGAACTCCACTAAAACTTTTTTTGCTCTTCTCTTTTATTTTACTCTTCTCTTTTGCTATCTGCTGCGTGCTCACACTTGCGCTAGTCGACTCTTTCGATGCTGCACTCTTTTGAACTACTGCAACACTTTGTGGTCTGCTCTCTAACGCAGCCACTCTTTGAGAGAGCTGATTAATAATATCTTCCAAATTATTACTGTTTTTTTGCTTGAGTGTAGAAATTTCACTGTTTAAACCACCAATTATCGTATTTAAACCCTCAACTTTCTCTTTTAACTGCGAAATCTGTTGCCGTAGAACCAGTATCTCTGTGCTATTTTTTTTTGCCATTGACCCTGTATCTACAAAATCGCTGTTTGTATATACCGACTGCTCAGCAAAAAGCATCTGGCATGTAACTGCAGTTACCAAGATTATATATTTTACTATTTTCATTGCTCACTCTCCTTCGCTCTTATCTCTACCAATCTATTGATTGAACTCTACTTATACCTAATTTAAAACTCTCAGACCTATTTGCTGCTAAATTGCTATATCCAATAGAGTTACCTCCACTGCCTCTTTTTATATACATAACCACACTCCCATCTCTGCTAAAACGCGGAAACTGATTCACACCTCCACTAGTAAGAGGACGTGTATCACTCCCTGATGAATCGGTAATGTAGATATTATAACTCTTTGGTCCCTCTTTGCTTGAATAGACTATATTATTCTCAAATGTATCACACGAAGAGTTGTTTGTTCCATGATTGACAATCTTTTGAACACTGTTTGCGTATATTGACTTCTTAAAGATATTTGGACTTCCTAATCGATTAGAGACAAAAGCAATTGCCTGGTCACCATCGACAAATTTAGCACTTACATCTATACCACTAAATGTAGTTATGCGCTTCGCATTACCACCACTATAGAGGTAGATATCCGGCTGTGACTCTGGAGCCATTGTTAAAAGCAGCTTCGAGCCATCTCTACTTACATCTGAACATGCCAAAATACCCTGTGTTGTAATAATCTGTTGCTTTGCCCCTGTATAGATATTGAGTTTATAGAGCGTTAATATATCTTTGCCATAACTGCTGTAGTATATCTCTTTTTGAGAGCCATCCGCCCAGATTGGAAAGAGATTTAATCCCCCTTTGATAATCACTTTTTTATATGTAAAAGTGTAGTCTGCAAGCATAATCTCTGTCTTTTTTGGACCAACATAGCGAGAGAGTAGTACATATCTGTTTATCCAATCAATTGGTGGATACTTTTTATATCTATTTACTTCACTTACCGCTTTATGGATCAAAAAAGGTGCTTTTTCTAACTTGGATATCTTGAAGTTTCTTCTTAATAACTCTTGCTTAGGGCTGCCACCAATAAGACGAATATCTAAAGAAGCCCCACCAGATACAGTTTGTGCAAAATTATAAAGAAGCGTATATTTGCTTTTGCTCTGAATATTAATAGGCAGTGTCGAAAATGCTGCAGTGCTACTGTTTTGATCCACTACAAAGTTTCCGCTCAGCCTAAAATCAGCAAGAAAAAGTCTTGTAGCTTCTTTACTATATTGCGGATTAATTCCGGTAGCAGAGACAATAGATATGGAGCTTCTTTGGTCAACACTCTTTTCAACTTTCAGTACAGCATCAGGCTCAGAAGCAAATAGAAAAATAGAAGCAAAAAGAAAAGTTACTAGATAACGCATATACAGCCCTTTGAATTTATATTAATTAGTATAACATTATAGTAACAATAGAAACCTTAAAATCTCCTCTTTCATTGCTCTTACCCTTTAGCAATAAAGTCTACAATAATTTTATACGGCTTAGGGTTACTATGCGGTCCAAAACCAAATCGCTTTAGCTGCTCGAGATATCGCTTTAGTGAAGCATTAAATTCTGGATTCACAGAGCGATGCAATATTCTGTATGTAAAAAGACCACTAGAGTAGACAGTAAGTTCAACACTTACCTTTTCTCCAGCAAAATTACTCTGTGCCGGCCATCCACGCAGTTTGTTTTGTATTTTTGCAAAATACTTATTCACAATACCGGTGCTCTTGTTAACTTTGTGTATACTCTTGCCACTATTCCCACTTGCACTACTACTAGAACTTTTTGCGCTGCTTGGGTTGCTCTTATTAAGCTTCTTAGGAATATGTTGAAACAGTTTTTGGGTATCTGGTTTTTTACTTGCACGTTTTTTCTTCTCTTTTTTTAAAACTTTTTTTGCCTTTTTCTTTACTACTTTTCTCTTCTTACTACTTTTAGTATCTTTATAGTTTCTGACTTTTTTTACTCTCTTCTCTTTCTTCTTAACGACACTCTTTTTATTCTCTTTTTTTGTAGGAGAGTTTTCCTGACTCGTCTCTTTAGTAGTAGTTGATTTCTTGGTCACACTGCTTTTACTATGTAGAGGACTCCCCAAAGAGACTTCAATAATTTCAGATTTTTTTTCAGTATAGTTTTTAGCTTTATGACTTTGCGGAGAGTAGAGAGTTACAATAAATAAGACCCCTAAAATAAGAAGATATATCAGAAGAGAGAAGAGTAGTGATTCTAATTTTAACTTATTCATTCTGTAATCAAAGAGACTTTGTCAAAACCAACATCTTTTACACTCTTAAGAAGAAAGATAACATCTTTATAGGGTAATCGCTCATCCGCTCTAATAAAAACAGTCGTTTTTAAATCATAACTCTTTGACTTGAGCATAAAAGTATCTCGAAAATTGGAGAGTTTAAATTTCTCTTTGCCAAGGTAGATAACTCTCTCCTTATCCATCCTGATTGTAATCGTGGACTCTTTTTTAACTTTGGTACTCTTAGTACCTTGGGGGAGATCGATCTGCTCTTCATAGTTAATTGTTGGTGCAGTGACCATCAATATTGCCATCAAGACAAGCATAACATCAACAAATGGGGTTATGTTTAAGTCAGGTTCATCATCCCAGCTATACATCTACCTACTCCTGCTAAGGAGTATCTCTGAGATTGACTCGAGAGTTGAGTGTAGCTCATAGACCTTTCGTTTAAGAAGAAGATTAAAACTATATGCAAAGATGGCAACAAATATACCAACTGCTGTAGCAACAAGCGCTTCACTAATTGCCGGAGCGACAACAGAGAGAGATGCACTTTTTAAGTGTGCCAGTTTACCAAATGAGTCTAAAATACCAACAACTGTACCAAAAAGACCAATAAATGGTGATGTTGATGCTATAATAGAGAGTTGCGTCAAACCTCGCGTAGATACACGTATAGTATCACTGATAGCAGCTTTTAAAACCTTCTCTTCAACACCTTTGTTTCTAGTAATATAATTATAAAAGATTGATCTACTATCTGGAGTATCATCACTAGAGGTATAAAGAGAAGCTAACGTATCGCTCTCTACTTGTAAACGTCTATTTATAACTCTATAGCGATAGATAAAAATTGAGAAGATAACAATAAAGTAGAGCGAGAGTGTCGCAATAACAATTAAGTTAATTGTACTACTCTGCGAAAGATAACTTATGACACTCATCAAAATCTATTTAATTGTATCAACTTTAGAGACAGCGGTTGCTATAGCAGTATCACTTGTTTGTGCACTCTTAAGTAACTCTTTTGCTTTCTCTAAATTAGAACTTAATTTGCCAGTCTCATCTTTTATAGCTACTGCACCATCGACAATGGTACTCACCTTCTCTTCTGAAACTTTTGCATATCCACCATTTATTGCTACAACAATCTCTTTCTTGTCAGCTGTTGTGGCAGTAATGATACCGGCATCCAGTAGGCTTACTAGCGATGCATGACCTGGTAAAACACCAAATTCACCATCTTTACCGCATAGAGTTACTACTGAAACATTGCCATCATATATAACACCATGTGGTGTTACTATTTCGAGTTTAATTGTACTCATTGGGCTTCCTTTCGGCTTACGAAGCCTTCGCTTTTATTTTTTCAGCTTTCGCGATAGCTTCATCGATTCCAGCTACCATATAGAATGCAGCTTCTGGCATGTGGTCATACTCACCATTTAAGATACCTTTGAAACTCTTAATTGTATCATCAAGTGTAACATATACACCAGGAGACCCTGTAAATACCTCTGCAACATGGAATGGTTGAGATAAGAACTTCTCAATCTTTCTTGCTCTCTCAACAGTAAGTTTGTCATCTTCACTCAACTCATCCATACCAAGAATTGCAATAATATCTTGAAGGTCTTTATATTTTTGTAAAATCGCCTGAACACCACGAGCTACATCATAGTGCTCATTACCAATAATTACCGGATCAAGCATTCTAGAAGTTGAATCTAGTGGATCAACTGCCGGGTAGATACCTTTTTCTGCAATTGAACGGTTCAGTACTGTTGTTGCATCCAAGTGTGCAAATACAGATGCAGGTGCTGGGTCAGTCAAGTCATCTGCAGGTACATAAACTGCTTGAACAGATGTAATTGAACCACTCTTAGTAGATGTAATTCTCTCTTGTAGTTTACCCATTTCACTTGCAAGTGTTGGTTGGTAACCAACAGCAGATGGAATACGTCCAAGAAGTGCAGACATCTCAGCACCTGATTGTGCAAATCTAAAGATATTATCGATAAACATCAATACATCAAGATTCTTCTCATCACGGAAATACTCAGCCATAGTAAGACCAGTTAACGCAATTCTGTTTCTTGCTCCCGGAGGTTCACTCATTTGACCATAGCAGAGTGCTACTTTGTCAAGTACGTTAGACTCTTTCATCTCAAAGTAAAGGTCATTACCTTCTCTTGTTCTCTCACCAACACCTGCAAATACAGAGAAACCACTGTGTTTCATTGCAACGTTGTTAATAAGCTCCATAATAATTACGGTTTTACCAACACCTGCACCACCGAATAGCCCAACTTTACCACCTTTGTTATATGGTGCCAATAGGTCAACAACTTTAATACCAGTTTCAAAAACTTCTGCTTTTGTACTCTGCTCTTCTAATGCAGGTGGAGTTCTATGGATTGACCAAGTCTCTTTTGCATCAAGAGCATCACCACCATCAATAGTTTCGCCGATAACGTTAAAGATTCTACCAAGAACCTCTTCGCCTACAGGAACTTTAATTGGATTACCAGTAGCTTTTACCTCTTGACCACGAACTAATCCTTCACTCATATCCATTGCAATTGTTCTAACACGGCTGTCACCTAGTTGGATAGCAACTTCTAATACTAGTCTCTTATCTTCACCATCAACATTAATAGTTGTCTCTAACGCTTCATTGATCTCAGGAAGATAGTCGCTGAACTCAACATCGACTACCGGTCCCATTACCTGAATAATTTTACCTACCATTATCTCTCCCTTTCTTATTTCATCGACTCAACGCCGCTTATTATCTCAATTAACTCAGTAGTAATTGCCTCTTGTCTTGCTTTGTTATACTTAACAGTCAAGTTCTTAACCATCTCTTTTGCATTGGTCGTAGCAGCATCCATAGCTTGCATTCTTGCACTATGTTCAGCAGCCAGTGAATCAAGCAGAGCATAATATATTGTATACTCAAAGAATCTCTTAAGTAACTCCTCTAGTAAAGAGTCATCATCCGGTTCCATCTCTAGTTCACTAGTAGATACACTTGTTCCTGTAAACTCATTAGGATCAAGTGGTAGAATATTGTCTATCTTTATCTCTTGAGTAATCATATTAACGTAACCATTATGTACTATTACAACTCTATCAGTTTCGTTATTAAGATATGACTCTACAACCTTGTTAATAAACTCCGCAGCCTCTTGATAATCAGGTGCTGAGCTTAGACCATCAATTTGGTCTAACATATCTCTTTGTTGAAACTTATAGTACGCAATTGCTTTTTTACCAATTGCTCTGAGTCTAACCTTTGCACCTTCTCCCTCGAACTTTGCTATGAGCGTATTCACCTGTTTAATTGTCTGAGAGTTAAAACCACCGCAAAGACCTTTATCCGAAGTGACCATTACAATATCAACCACTTTCGGTTGAGCTACACTTTTAAAATATGGATGATCAATCTCATCTTGAGACTTTGCAATATTAGCAGCAATCTCTTCTATCATCTCAGTAATTTTAATAGAGTAAGCTTTAGAGGCTTTAGCAACCTGCTCAGCTCGTCTAAGTTTTGCAGAAGATACAAGTTTCATAGCTCTTGTAGTCTTCTGTGTCCCTTTGACACTCTTTATCTTTCTTTGAATATCTTTTAAGCCAGCCATCTTTAGCCCCTTATGCAGCAAATTGAGATAAGAAATCCTCAATTGCTTTTTTAAGTTCCTCTTCTGTATCGCTCTCTAGCTTTTTAGCACTGTTGATTGATTCTGCAATTTGTGGATATTTTGCATCCATAAATGTATAGAACTCACTCTCGAATTTTGTAATTGCATCTGCTGGAAGTGAATCTAAATATCCTCTTGTACCAGCATAAAGTGCCATTACCTGCTTAGCAATTGGTATTGGAGAGTATGGAGGTTGTTTAAGCAACTCTACCATTCTCTGACCACGCTCTAACTGCTTTCTACTTGACTCATCCAAGTCACTTGCAAATTGTGCAAATGCCTGTAACTCTCTAAATGAAGCAAGGTCAAGTCTTAAGGTACCAGCAACTTGTTTAGTAGCTTTAATCTGAGCAGCACCACCAACTCGTGATACTGAAAGACCAACATTAATAGCCGGGCGAATACCAGAGTTAAAGAGATCAGTCTCAAGGAAGATCTGACCATCAGTAATAGAGATAACGTTTGTAGGAATATATGCCGAAACGTCACCAGCTTGTGTCTCGATAATTGGGAACGCTGTGATAGAACCAGCCCCTAAATCATCACTTAGTTTTGCTGCACGCTCAAGTAGTCTAGAGTGTAGATAGAATACATCTCCAGGATATGCTTCACGACCCGGAGGACGTCTAAGAATCAGTGACATTTCACGGTAAGCAACTGCATGTTTAGACAAATCATCATAGAAAATTACAGCATGTCTAGAGCTGTCTCTAAAGTATTCAGCCAAAGTAACACCAGCATATGGTGCCAAGAACTGCATAGCAGATGGATCAGAAGCGCCGGCATTTACAATAATTGTATACTCCATTGCTCCAGCTTCTTCAAGCTTCTGTACCATACCAGCTACTGTAGATTGTTTTTGTCCAATAGCCACATAGATACAGATTACACCGTTACCTTTTTGGTTGATAATAGTATCAATTGCAAGAGTAGTTTTACCAGTTTGTCTATCACCAATAATAAGCTCTCTCTGTCCACGCCCAACAGGAACAAGTGCATCAATTGCTTTAATACCAGTCTCAAGTGGCTCATGTACAGATTTTCTATCCATAATTCCAGGAGCTTTCTCTTCAACAAATCTACTCTCGCTAGCTTCAATTGGTCCTTTTCCGTCGATTGGCTCACCAAGTGGGTTCACAATTCTACCTACCATTGCTTCCCCAACTGGGATTTTAAGAAGTTCTCCCAATCTTTTAACGCTCATACCTTCACGGATTGATTCAAATTGACCCAGAACAACAATACCAACGCTTGCCTCTTCCAAGTTTAGAACCATCCCCTTAACGCCATTATCGAACTCAACCATTTCCCCGGCCATTACATTACTTAAGCCGTAAGCTTTAGCAATACCATCACCGATAGAAACAACTTTACCAACCTCATTAATATCTACTTTTATCTCAAAGTTTTCAATTCTCTCTTTTATTAAAGAGCTAATCTCATCTGCTTGTAGTTTTGTTGCCACAAATTCTCCTTTCTAAAACTTACTTATAGTGCTTTTTGAATATGCTCAATTAAAGCACTCTTTGCACTCTCTTTTGAGAAGTTAAGCTCTAAGCCTAAATCACTTACTTCCACCTTAATACCATCGATATCACTTTTTTCCTCTTGTAATTCAATTTTTGTTCCACTAAACTCCTCTAGTTTCTTCTCTAATTTTTTTACAAGTGCACTATCTATATCTTCTGAGCTCTCAATTTTTCCAATAAAGTGATTACTCTGCGTCATAATCTCTCTATCAAGTATACTTTTTAGTTCAGGAACCAATGCTAGACGACCCTTTTGAGACATTAACTCCAAAAGTGCAAAAAGCTTTGGGTTAATTTTCTCTTTCAAAGGCTCTACTACTGCTTCAAATTTTTTGCTGCTAGATACCAATGGTGAGTTTATAAACTCTTGAAGTTCACTACTGCTTTCAACAGTTTCTGCAATTGCAGCCAACTCATCATTCGCAACTTCAAGCGACATACCCTCTACACCCATAAGTGCTTTTGCATATCTCTTTGCTACTAGATTTTCCATTAAGCCACCTCTTTTGTTACTATATTAACAATTTTAGATGCATCAAGAGGTATATCATTTGTCTCAATACTCTCCGATAGAACTGAAGATGTTGTCTCTTTCACCATCTTTCTATTCTCTATTTCACACTTCTCTTCAAAAGATTTTTCAAGTATTGTCAACTCATTTTGACTCTTCTCTTGAATACCCTTTTTAATAAGTGCCAGCTCAGCTTTTGCATCTTCGATAATCTCTTTTGCTTTAGCTTTAGCTTTTTCAAGATCATCCTCTGCTTTTAGCTTTGCATCTTTCGAAGCTTGTCTTGCACTCTCAATCTCTTCAAGCTCGCCCGCTATTGAGTCAGTTCTTGAGTTCAAGAAGTTTTTAATAGGACCTGCCAAAAGATAGTAGAGCAATCCAGCCAAAAGAATAAAGTTAAAGATTCTTGGTGCCAAGTCAGTATGGCGTCCTGTCAACTCAAGATATCTCTGTGCAGCTTCGTTATCTCCACCTGCTAAAAGTATTGTTGGTGCAATACATACCATTGCAATTTTTAAAAATTTATCCATTCAACACCTCTCTTACAGTTTCGAAAATTTGGCTTTAAGCGCCTCTTTAATAAGAGGGACTTGCGAAAGAATTCCGTTTCTCAACTCTTCTCTTTCACCTTCAAGCTTCTGAACAAAATCACTATATGCTTTTTCGAGCTCAGCTTCTTTACTACTGACAACTGCTAAAGCTTCCTCTTCGGCTTTGGCTTTCGCCTCTTGCTTTAATGTGTTTGCTTCCTGCTTTGCGCGGTCAAGTATCTCCTTAGCCTGTTGTTTAAGTTCATCAGCACTATTCGTCAACCCTAAAGACTCTTCGCGATCACTTGCAATTGTTGCATCGCGCTGATCCATAAAGTTAACGATTGGCTGATAGAGTGCTCTGTTTAAGTAGACAATAAGCCCAATAAATAGAAGCAAAACAATCAGCATCAACGATGGTACTAGTTCTAGCATTCTCCCTCCTGTAAAAATTTGCAATATTTTACCATCTTGCTATTTAAACAGGGGTTAAAGTTATCTTATATGCTTTATAAACTCAATAAATTCTTCTAATTCGTTACCATTGGGGAGTAGTATCTCTACACTCTGTTTTTTTACTCTGCAGTTAAACGGGAGATACTTTTTAATCTTATCTATACTCTCTTGGGGAATTGCATATCTATTTTCTTCTACAACTTTTGCCGCAGCCTCTGGAGTGTTTTTGATTTTTTGAATCAACTTCTCACTCTCTCGCACACTCAGTTTTTGCCCAATAATAGTATCAGCAGCCAACTTTTGCTCTTTCTCTTCCAAACCTACCAAAATTTTAGCATGACCTTGAGATATCTTTGCCTCGGCAACAGCATCCTGTAGATATTCGCTCAATGAGAGTAAACGTAGTGTATTTGTAATTTGTGGCCGGCTTTTATGTACTATCTCGGAGAGTTGTTCGTGTGTAATTGCATGCACATCAAGTAGCTCTTTATAAGAGAGAGCTAACTCAATTGGGTTAAGGTTCTCTCTTTGTATATTCTCTATAAGCGCTAATTCACGCAGCCGTAGTTCATCTAACTCCACAGTTGCTATGAGCGCCTTAATAGTCTCAAACTTAGCCAATTTACTAGCTCTAAGCCTTCGCTCACCAGCAATGAGAATATATCTATCTTCGTGTGCAATAACAACAATAGGTTGCAGTAAGCCATGGTACCTAATAGATTCAGAGAGCTCTTTTAACTTCTCTTCATCAAAATGTTTACGTGGCTGATATGGGTTTGGCTCTATCTCGTCAATTGGCAACTCTGCAACAACTTCTCCAGTTGCTTCATTCTCAACTACCTCATTATATTGGCTCTCATAAGTAGAGCCTATCTCTTCTAAGATGTCTCCTAATCCACGCCCTAAACCAGTTTTTGCCATCTATACTACCCTCGCAAAATTGCAGCAGCCAATGCCTTATACGCTATAGAGCCTTTTGATGTTGTAGCATATGTCACAACAGGCTCACCAAAGCTTGGGCTCTCGGCAACTTTTACATTACGGGGCACAATAATATAATCTTTTTTTGACTTAAAAAGTTTATCTTTAAAGTGATGCTCCAAGTCTGCCAAAACCTGCTTTGAAAGATTATTTTGCGATGAGTGCATAGTTGGTAAAAACCCTTTAATCTTTAGATTTGGATTGATTGATTTTCGTATCAAAGAGATAGTATTTAGCAGTTGTGCCAAACCCTCTAACGCAAAAAATTCACATTGAATTGGTACTATTATTGAATCAGAGGCACTCAAAGCATTAATTGTGATTGGTCCTAGAGCCGGAGGCGAATCGATAATTATATAGTCATATTTCTCTCTTACCTTTGTAAGTTTCTCTTTTAGTATCAACTCTCTGTTTTTACTCTTTTTATCGTAAAATTCACGCTCTATACCAACAAGCCCAATATTAGATGGTGCCAAGTCGAGATTTTTTATACCTGTTGTAATAATAATATCTGAAAGCTCTTTGCGACCTATTAAAACATGGTAGATATTAAACTCATGTCCATTACGCTTAAAACCCAAATTTGTAGTAGCATTTGCCTGAGGATCAGCATCGATAAGAAGAACACTTTTTTTGTTTTTAGCCAAAGATGCTGCTAAGTTTACTGCTGTGGTAGTTTTTCCTACGCCACCTTTTTGGTTGGCTATACTTATAATTTCACTCATCGTAAACTGTATATCCTTTCATTATCTATTATCAAAGAGCCATCACTGCACAAAGTAGCCCGATTTATCGGAACTTTAACACCATTTACAGTTGTACTAAACTCTCTATTTCTTTCAAATTCTAACCTATATTTACTAAAAACTTCCTGCCATTTTGGAACTTTTTTTAATAGCAAAAAATATGATTTTAACATATTTTCAACATTTATATCAATATCACAGTGAGCAAAATTATCCTCTCTTTGCACCAGATTGATACCAATGCCTACTATATAGAACTCTTTAAGGAGCTGTGTCACCACACCACCCGATTTTCTGTTTTTTATATAGATATCATTGGGCCATTTTAACCAACAATCTACTCCATACTCAAGTAAAATCTCTTTCATTAGAAATGCAAAATATATTGAAGCAGAGCTCATAGGTAAATCTGCTGGAGTGTCACTTTTTTTCACTGCAAAAGAGAAGAGCAGGTCACCTTTTTGTGCCACCCAACTATTATTACGACTTCCAATACCATTGGTTTGACTCTTTGCAACTACTGCGACATCCGATCCATACTTTCCCTCTCTAACTGCATCAACAAGATACTTTTGGGTAGAGGGGAGTGAATCAAAGTAGAGTATCTCCAACTTTTAACCTTTTTCCACTAATATAAACTTTTGCAGCCATTTTTGCTTTCGATTTTGCCTGCAACTCTTCAATTCTAACTGAGCCAACAGCACATCCAACAACAACAGCCTGCTCGTCAACAGCCAAAATCTCACCCTCGTTATATAGAGCTGATGCTTCAATCAAACTTACTCCATGCAGCTTGGTACCATTTTCCAAAAAGAGTCCCGGCCATCCAAAAAAGGCTGATGCTTTATTAGCTAAAAGTTCAGCCGAAGTAAAATCAATCAAGCCATCCACTCTTTGAATTTTTTTACATTTTGAAGCGCTGGCTCCTAGTTGCTCTAGCGGTGCTAAACTTTCAAAGTTTTTTACAACATCTAGTGTCAGATCTGCTGCCATTTTACTTAGCCTCTCTGTCATACTATCGAGCCTTGGAGCATCTACTGTTTTTATATATTTAAACCCAAGCATTGCACCTGTATCTAAACCCTCTTCCATCAACATTGCAGTTACACCGCTATACTCATCTCCGTTTAGCAGCGCCTGTTGTATCGGTGAGGCTCCTCTATATTTAGGTAAAATTGATGCATGCAGGTTTATACATGGTGCAATATCTAAAACTTCTTTAGGTAAGAGCTGCCCATATGCTGCCACTACTATTAAATCTGGTTTCTTAGACCCTATTACAGCTACCACTTCTTGCTTTTTAAGCGTCAGTGGCTGCAAAACCTCTATACCGTTCTCCTCTGCCAAAACTTTTACGGGTGGAGCTGTTAACGTTTTTTTTCTCCCAACCGGTCTATCTGGTTGTGTTAAGACCAAATCTATGTTCACTTCACCGTCATTTAGTAGTGCATTTAAAATCACAGCAGCATACTCAGGTGTTCCCATATAAACAATATTTAGCATCTATCCCCTTTTAAAGTGTGTTCCGCCACGATGTTCGCCATCTAAAAGAAAAGATTTTGCATCACGCAAATCAAATCCACTTGCCAAAAACATCTCTTTTCCACGTTCAAGTAAAAAATCCGCAGCTTGTAGTTTTGTTACAATTCCACCTGTTGCAAACGCACCATTAGGTGTGCACTTCTCTTCAAGTTCCTCTTGCTCTAAATGAGCTACTACTGCTCTTGGCTTTGCATTAGAGTTTTTTCTAGGGTCACTAGTGTAGTATGCGTCAATATCAGAGAGAATCGCTAATATATCTGCATCAAAGTAGTAGGCAACATGTGCCGAGAGTCTGTCGTTATCTCCAAAAAGCAACTCTTCGGTAGCGGTAACATCATTTTCATTCACAATTGGCACTATTTTATTCTCCAAAAGTGTCTCTACTGCCCGTTTCGCATACTCTGTTCTTTTTCGAGAATCAAAGTCATCTGCTGTCAAGAGTATCTGTGCTGTTAAAATATCGTATCGATTAAAAGCTCTCTGGTACTGTTTTAACAAAAAAGGTTGACCAATCGCAGCGAGTGCCTGCTTCTGCTCTACCTTGGATCTATCGAGTGTAGATATTTTTGTATACCCGGCAGCTACTGCACCTGAACTTACAAGTACAAGCTCTTTGCCACTCTTTTGAAGCTTCGCTATTAACTCCACCAAGCCCTCTAGCCTATCGAGTGCAACTTTGCCATCTTCGGTTAATACATGTGATCCAACTTTTATCACAATACGCTTCATTCTTCTCCTTTAGCCTCAGAAGATTTCATTAAATTAAAGAGCATATATTTCAGTGGGTCAAGATTCACCCTCGATACTGCAGAGATTGGCAATACAAAAAGAGGTTTATCAAAATCATACTCTTCCCACTCCTCTTTTGTCTGCATAAAACTTTCCATCTCACTACTTGCACCATATTTAGAGGCAGTAGTGTTTGCAACTAAACCAATAGACGTCAAAAAACTCTCCAACGCACTGTTTAAACTGTCACTATCTAATGCATCTATCTTCGTCACTGCAACTGCAAATGCCCTAGAGCTTAGTGTATCTGAGTATTTTGTAATCTCCTCTTTAAGCGCTGCAAATTGGTAATCCATCTCTCTATAGTTTGTAGCATCAATCATATAAAGCAGTGTTTTTGTTCTCTCAATATGGCGTAAAAAGTCCAACCCTAAACCTCTACCATCACTCGCACCCTCTATAATACCCGGAATATCCGCCATTAAAAACGACTCATACTCGCTTAACTGTACAACACCTAACTTTGGGGTAAGCGTAGTAAACTCATAGTTCGCAACCTCTGGGCGTGCATTTGATATAGAGGAAATCAAAGTAGACTTTCCAACATTTGGAAACCCAAGCAATCCAACATCTGCGATCGACTTTAACTCAAGACGAATCGCTACACTCTCTCCTGGCAAACCAGGCTGTGCGTACGTTGGTCGCTGATTTGTAGGTCCTTTAAAGTGCACATTTCCAAGACCACCTTTACCACCTTGCAAAAACTCTACAACCTCTTTGTCAGTTGTTAAATCAAGCAGTACTTCTCCACTCTCAACATCAATAACCTGCGTACCTGGTGGAACAACCAATGTTAAGTCTTCACCCTTTTTTCCAAAGCGCTTTCTCCCCTCTCCCGGGCGACCATTTTGTGCTTTTAGATGGCGTTTCCCACGATAGAACGAAAGTGTATCTGTATTGGCATCGGTCTTAAAATATATAGAGCCGCCTCTACCACCATCGCCCCCATCAGGTCCACCTTTGGTTACAAATTTTTCGGTATGAAACGACACACACCCCGCTCCACCTTTTCCGGAGCTTACAGTTAGCTCCACCTTGTCTATAAACATATTCACTATTCCTTTTAACCCATGTTAGGTTTTTAAACCCGAATTTCGCATTAGAATTGCTTGAAATCTTCCAAACGCTTGTGCTGTAGGTATTTGCGGAAACTTGAGGTGCACCCGTAGGTGCATCGATAGTTTCTCCGTAAGTACCTACAGTACAATGGTTTGTGTAGAGTTCTGCAATCTCTAATGCATAACCCGGGTTAAATTAATTATGATTATACCCAAACTCATATTTCATATAGTTATCTTTTCCAAGTAGACTCAGGTGGTTTGCTATAATGTAATAAGCGTGTCAAAACTATTCATACTGTAAAAAAGGATACCCAAAAGTGCAAACAAACAGACTCATTCACTCTATTGGTGCTGCAATAAAACACCATAGAGTAGCAAAAAAAATATCTCTTTCCGCACTAGCTAAAGAGGCAAAAGTATCAAAATCTACTCTTTTTGCGCTTGAACTAGGTGACTCTAATCCAACAATATCGACACTCGAAGCGATAAGTGTGGCTCTAAACGTAGAACTTAAAGAGTTACTGCAAGATAGAAAGAGAGATAATAACTCTCTACAATTAATAGAAAATACAAAAAGTAACAAAGGTTCACTCTACCAACTAAACCTTGAACCCCTAGAGGAATTTTCATACAGCAACACCAATAGCCAATCTCTAAAAATCAATATCATCGAAGGTGCTATTACAGTACTTGAGACCAATACCACACTCACAAAAAACAGTAAAATGCAGCTGCCAAACAGTTTTAGAGCAGTAGCAGGAAAAGATGGCGCTAAAGCAATTATATTTATTGCAGCTACCGAGAGCTCTATACTTCTATCTGAGGACATATTTATTGATACATTAACAAAAGAGTCTCTTCAGGAGTTATCTATTAACAGTTACTCTTCTTCAATATCAAGAGTTATTCTTCCACCAGCGACCACAGTTCCACAGTGTAAAAATATCCCCCATACAACAATACTCTCCAATAAAACCAACAATGCTATCGAGTTGTATATCTTTAGTAGATACCAAGGTCTTAAAAGCCAATACAGAGAATTACTATCATCAATAACTGCAGATAGACTCATAGACAAAAACTTACATCTTATAGATAAATTAATCTACTCAATCCCACTCCTAGAAAATGACTTCAAAGAGATTACTATCCACCCCATAACTTTTCTAGAAACAAAACTCATAGAGGAGCATCAATCTACTCATAAGAGCGCCAAGAAGATAGAACCTTCACACCTGCTACTTAGAAAATTAGAGAGTAATCAGAACTATGCAATCACCACCGAGCTCCTAGATAGCAGTTATTCCACGGCAGCTCTCAGCGCAACTCTAGTAGCTAACATCTATCGAGCTATAGAAGATATGGTTTCTATTAAAACAGATGAGCTCAGAGTCCAAGAGATAAAGCTCTTTAACGAAGTAAATAAAATACTACCACAAGCTTACTACTACGCTTTTTGTGAAAAATGTGATGTAGCTACAACACTCTTGCAAGAGTTAGATACTAAAATAAGCAGATTTTTTAAACAAGAGAAAGTAATACATAGTGCATTTAAAATTTTCTACACAAAACTTTTTACAACAATAGAAAATGCACTTGAGATGTACAACAACAATAGAGTTTACTTTGATAAAGAGAAATTTGAAACTTTTATAAGAGATAGTGGAGCAACTATTGAGTATGCAACACTACTCCAAAAAGGTGTTAGAGGAGGTAGATATCTCTACTTTATTAGAGGTTCCCTTAAGAGCGACTAAGCGTGCACTTCGTACATCTCTCTACCCATTTGGTAGAGGTCGTTTCCATATGTGTCGTTAATAACAGTCACAGGAAACTCTTCCACTTCAATTCTTCTAACTGCTTCGGGACCTAGCTCTGGATACGCTATTACCTCTGCAGATTTAATCTTTTTCCCAAGTAGTGCTCCTGCACCACCGGTTGCACCAAAGTAGATTCCTCCATACTCAACACAGGCATCTTTTACAGCTTGGTTACGCTTTCCTTTACCAATCATCCCACGTGAGCCATTTTTCAGCATAGTTGGCGAATAGCTATCCATTCGGTAACTTGTAGTTGGACCAGCACTCCCTATAGGATCACCTGGCTTTGGTGGTGTTGGACCAACAAAATATATTACAGAACCCTCTAGGTCAAACGGTAGCTCTTCTCCTGCTTCAATTAAATCTACCAAACGTTTATGTGCAGCATCCCTGGCAGTATAGATTACACCGCTCAAATAGACCACATCTCCCGCTTTGAGTGCTTTTGTATCCTCTTCTGTTAGAGGAGTTTTTAAATGATACTCTGCCATTTTCGCCTCCTTAAATTGTAATATGTGTATGTCGTGAACTATGGCACTGAACATTCACCGAAACTGGCAAAGAGGCGATATGACAAGGATTCGACTCAATATGCACAGCCAACGCTGTCTTAGTACCACCCATACCCATTGCACCAATTCCAAGGTTATTCACCTCTTCTAGTATAGTCTTCTCTAAAGCATCCATCTCAGGATCTGGGTTCGTAGTCTCTAAATCTCTAAAAAGAGCATGTTTAGAGCTAATCGCTGCTTTCTCAAATGTACCACCAATACCAATACCAACTGTAATAGGAGGGCAGGGGTTTCCACCGGCATCACTAATACACTCTTTTACAAACTCAATTACACCCTCTTTACCAGCAGCTGGTGGCAATACTCTTGCGCGACTTACATTTTCGCTTCCGCCACCTTTTGCTGCGTACTCTATCTCTATTTTGTCACCTTCAACAATATCAAAGTGGATAATTGCCGGTAAGTTGTAACCAACCGTATCTTTTAGGTTAGCACGGCTAAATGGCTCACATGTAGATGCTCTTAAGTACCCCTCTGTATAGCCGAGCTCTGTACCCTTGTTTATTGCATCTTTTAACAAACCACCAACAATTTTAACATCTGCACCAACTTTGACAAAAAATACAGCTAATCCAGTATCTTGACACAGTGGACGCTTCTCGTTTCTTGCAATATCTGCATTCTCCAAAAGTTGTCGAATCACCTCTTGAGCAACTGGCGACTTCTCTTTCTCCATCGCCTCTTTTAGGGCATCATATGTATCTTCAGGTAGATTTGTTGCTGTTGTTATAATCATATTCTTTACAGCATTTACTACGTCATCAAATGCAACTTCTCTCATTGTGCCACCTTTATATTATTTAAAAAATTTCTTCTCTTTTAGAACATCAATCATCTCTTTTACAGAGGCAACACTATGTGCAAAAAGCTCTTTCTGCTCATCATTTAGTGTCATCTCAAATAGTTTCTCTACCCCATTTGCACCAAGAGCAACAGGAACACCAGAGACAACATCGCTATACCCATAGTGCCCATTTAAATAGACACCACATGGGAAAATCTGTTTCGTATCTTTCAGGATTGCCTCTACCATAATTGCAGTAGATTTTGCAGGCGCATAGTAAGCAGATCCAGTCTTAAGATAGCCAACAATCTCAGCTCCACCATGTTTTGTTCTCTCTACAACTTCATCTATCTCTTCTTCACTAAGAATATCAGAAAGCGGAACACCTGCAACTGTAGAAAATTTAGGTAATGGCACCATAGTATCGCCATGACCACCCATTACCGATGCTCTAATCTGTCCAGCACCATACCCTAACTTCTCAAAAATAAAGTGCGCCATTCTCGCGCTATCCAAAATACCAGCCATTCCTACTACTCTCTCTTTTGGAAAACCAGACTCTTTAAGAGCCACATATGTCATTACATCAAGCGGGTTAGAGACCATAATAATAATTGACTCAGGAGCATATTTTTTAACATCTGCTACAACCTCTTTTGTAATTTCGGCATTTATCATTAAAAGGTCATCACGGCTCATCCCAGGCTTTCGTGGACTACCCGCTGTAATTACAACAATGTCGCTATCTTTAATCTGCTCAGCTTCGTGCGCTACTGTTACAACAGTGTGCTGTCTGGCTGCATTTGCCGCTTGGCTCATATCTAATGCTTTTCCCATAGAGATATCTGGATTTCTATCTCTAAGAACCACTTCGTGACAAATACCTTTCATCGCTAGTGAGTATGCAACAGTTGCACCAACATTCCCAGCTCCAATAATAGTAACCTTTTTACCTCTTTTTCTCTCCATCTACGCTCCTTTTATTAAAAAAGCTCACAATAGTTGCAAAACACAATTAAAAATTTTAATAAAGTTTTTAATTCTGCTTTTAATGCCTTGCCTGTACTATGCGAGTCTTTTGTGTGATGTTAGGAAACCACTCAATTGCAAGAGGTTTCCTCTATATAATACCTCTTAAATCCATAAAAACTGGACTCAAAAGCTACTATAGGGTTAACTTTAACAAATTATGATAACAATTTAGTAACAGTTCTACCCAAAAAGGGGGGAGAACTAAATAGTAAACTAAGAGAAATTTCTCTTAGATAGCATCGATAATGCTATTAAGTGTAGCAGATGGACGCATTGCTGCTTCTGCTTTTTCATCCGAAGGATGGAAGTAACCACCAATATCTTGCGCTTTTCCTTCTGCTGCAAGCAGTTCTTGCATAATTGTCTCTTCATTCTCTGATAACGCTCTTGCCACTGGTGCAAACTTAGCTTCTAAATCTTTATCTCCACAATCAGCTAGTGCGTTTGCCCAGTACTGTGCAACAAAGAAGTGAGAAGCTTTATTATCTGCCTCTCCACACTTTCTAGATGGCGCTTTATCATTATCCAAATAGGCTTGGTTTGCAACATCTAAGCCCGCAGTTACCGCTGCCAATGTTGCATTCGGGTTTTTCTGCTCAATCATTCTAAGGCTCTCTGCAAGTGCCAAGAATTCACCAAGAGAATCCCATCTTAAGTGCCCCTCTGCCAAGAATTGGTCAACATGTTTTGGTGCACTACCACCCGCACCTGTCTCAAATAATCCTCCACCAGCTAGCAATGGAACAATAGAGAGCATCTTTGCAGATGTACCAAGCTCTAAAATTGGGTACATATCGGTTAAGTGGTCTCTTAGTACATTTCCTGTTGCTGCAATTGTATCTTTTCCAGCTCTAATTCTCTCATTTGTAAATCTTGTTGCAGCTTTAACATTCATTATATGAATCTCTAAACCTTCAGTATCAAATTCAGGTAGATATTTATTTACTTTAGCAATCATCTGCGCATCGTGAGCTCTGTTTTCATCTAACCAGAAAACAACAGGAATTTTCTCTATCTGTCCTCTCTCAACTGCAAGTCTAATCCAATCTTTAATTGGTATATCTTTTGCACGAGACATTCTCCAAATATCACCAGCTTCACACTCAAAGCTCATAAGTTCGGTACCATCTTCTGCAGTTACAGTTACTGTACCAGACTCTTCTAACTCAAATGTAGTTGGGTGAGAACCATACTCTTCTGCTTTTTGTGCCATAAGACCAACATTTTGCATTGTTCCCATTGTAGATACATCAAACTGTCCATTTTTAACACAGTCAGCTACCATCTCTTCGTG
>JANTGQ010000004.1 GCA_024762845.1 Nitratifractor sp.
AGTTACCAGAGGCACAGCTTGACCGTTTTTTAATGAAGGTTGTTGTGGGGTATAACACGAGAGCCGAAGAGTTAGAGATTGCAAGACGTGTCTCTAATAACAGCTTTGAGGCAATTGAGCAGGTTGCTACGATAGATGATTTAATGCGTGTGCGCACGGAGGCTATGAGCGTGCATCTTGACTCTGAGATTGAAAAATATATAATAGAGTTAGTATTTGCATCCAGAGAGCCCCAAAAGTATGGGTTAGAGCAGTTAAGTGACTATATAGAGTTTGGTGCCAGCCCAAGAGCGAGTATCGATATGTATAAGGCGGCTCGCGCAGTTGCTTATATTAAGGGGCAGGATTTTGTATCTCCTATCGAGATTGCCTATATCGCCAAAGAGGTGCTGCGACACAGAATAATCTTAAGCTACGAGGCGCAGGCTGAGGGAATAAGCCAGGATATGATTATAGAAAAAGTCTTAGCCGCTGTTCCAATACCATAGGGGCAAGAGAGTTGATAGAGCAAAAAAGCGTAAAAGAAGTTGATTGTAGCGTTATAGTTTCTCTTAAGTTTGCAGGGTTTTCAAAATGAATCCAAAAGCGAAGACAATTGCACTAAAGGCAAGAAAACAGGTTTTTGGTGCTTTAAGTGGAAATAATATCTCTACCTTTAGAGGTGAGGGCTTTGAGTTCGCAGAGCTTAGAGAGTATATATATGGTGATGATATTCGAACAATAGATTGGAAAACTACAGCGAAGCTTGGCAAACCGTTTGTAAAGGTTTACCACGAAGAGCGAGAGTTAAATGTTGTTGTCTCTACTATGCTTGGAGGTTCAACCTACTTTGGTGTAGAGAAACCTAAAAATGAGTTTATTATTGAGCTAATGGCGATACTTGGTTACTCTGCTATTCGCAATAAAGACCTTTTTAGTCATATGCTTTTTGCGGACAAGATGTATGGTTACTCGAAGCCCTCTAAAAAGCTCTTTGCCGTGAATAAAGAGGTTGAGAGAGCGCTAGAGTTTAATGTATTAGGCAAACCCACCGATATTGAGGCATGGGTTGCTGAGTTGAATAAGAGAGTGCGTAAGAAGTCTCTACTACTGCTTATTGGTGATTTTGTTGGAGAGGTTAATTTAAGTCTACTTGCAAAAAAACATGATTTGGTAGTCTTGATTGTAAGAGACCATTTTATAGAAAACCCAAAAGCACTTGGCGAAATAACGCTTGTTGATCCAGGTTACATGGATAGCTTTAAAGGGAACTTTGACAGTAGTAGCGCAGCTATCTATACCGCTGCTCTCAAAGAGAATGATAAACAACTCTATAAACATTTGCGAAAGATAGGAGCCAGATTTGCTAAATTCTATACACATGAAGAGCCCTATTTGCAACTGGTAAAGAGACTCTGATGGAAAATACTCTACGCGATATAAAACCTTTGATAAGCCAGAGTGACTACTCTCTATTTCTCTTGGCTGCTACAGTAGTATTTGGTCTTTTGTTGGCATTTCTGCTCTTCAGGAGAGTCTATGCCCACACTATAAAAGGGTGTAAGATTAATTGTGAAAAATACTACTTTTATAAATTTAGCTCAATTAATTGGGAAAACCCAAAAGAGGCATCTTATTTGGCAACCAGATATGGACTAATACTGGCAAAAGATAGACGGCGAAAAGAGCTCTTTTTACAGTTAAGAGAGAATCTTGATCAGTATAAGTATGCAAAGAAAAAGCAAAAGGTAGATCAGGATACGCTCAACTACTATAATCTCTATAAACAGGTTTGTGATGAGTCACTATAGTTTTGAGTTTCCCTACGCCTTTCTACTCTTGCCACTCTTTTGGTTTTGCGCAAAGGAGTGTTCTGTAAGGTCACAGGCTATCTATCTGCCCTATATTCATATTCTATTAGCCTCCAAGCGAATAAAGTCTCGTATATTAGAGGTGTTAAAGTGGATTGCAATACTCTCTTTTGTTACTGCTTTGGCTTCACCGGTGAAAGTTGTTGAGTATAATAATATTAAAAAAGAGGGTCGCGATATTATGTTGGTTTTAGATTCGAGTAAATCGATGCTCGATAGAGGTTTTGACAGCGACAATCTAAAAAGAGATAAGTTTAGTGCTATGGTAGAGGTGGTTGCCGACTTTATTGCAAAAAGGCAGAGTGATAGAGTAGGCTTGATAAACTTTGCAAGTAGTGCATTTATAGCATCACCTTTAACTTTTGACAAAAACTATCTGCTCGATATTCTTAAAAAACAGCGTGTTGGTTTGGTAGGGAGCAGAACTGCTATTTATGACTCTCTGTTAGAGGGTGAGTATCTTTTGTCGGCATCAGAAGCAAAGAGTAAAATTGTTATTCTACTTACTGATGGAATAGATAATATGAGTAAAACGACTTTCGCAGATATAATGGAGGTGACTAAAAAGAGTGATATCAAACTCTATATTATAGGTATTGGGCAAGAGAGTGACCTCGAAGTGCAAAAGCTCGAAGCGTTAGCAAAAGAGGCACATGGGAAGTTTTACTTTGTATCTGATAAAAAAAGCTTAGCGAAGATATATAAAGAGATAGAGAAGAGCGAGACAACTGCAATGAAGAGTGAAAGCTATAAAAGATACTTCTACTTCTACTACTTTCCTTTAGTTGTTTCGATTGTCTTTTTCCTGTTATTTATCTACTTTAGAAGTGTAAAAGGTATAGCAAAATGAGTTTCGAAAATCTCTATTTGATGTTGATACTTTTGGTGCCTTTTATTGTGTTTGTTCTGCTTGTCTCTACAAACAAAGATGGAGTAGAGAGAGTATTTCCAATAGATGTTTTGGATAGAATAAGAGTTGAAGGAAGTGGCGTCAGTAACCGAGTGAGAGATATTTTGCTCTTTGGTGCAATTTTTATGATGATTGTAGCAGTTGGGCACCCCTACATTGCAAAAGGAGAGCGAGATATAAAATTGGGTGGTTTAGAGATTACCCTTGCTTTAGATATCTCTGGTTCAATGAGAAGTCAAGACAGATACCCAAGCCGTCTTGACTTTGCCAAAGAGAAGAGTAAAAAGCTGCTAGAGTATCTTGTAGAGGATGAGGTAATGCTACTTACCTTTTCGGATTCACTTTTTCTAGTATCTCCAACTACAAGTGATAAAGAGACTCTTAAAGTAGTGATAGATGGAATTAGCAAAGAGTACCTGCAAGGGGGGAGTAACTTCACTGCTTTGGCTGAAGGTTTACAAAAGAGCCTTCAAAACAGACCTCAAAAGATAGTAGTTATCGTAAGTGATGGTGGAGATAGTGGAACGCTTGCCAAGCTAAAAGAGGTGCTGGCAAAAGAGAAGATAAAACTCTATGCCCTACTAGTAGGCACAAAAGAGGGTGCGCCAATCCTTGATAGAGAGAATAAAGCAGTATTGCAAAACGATAAAATTGTAATGAGTCGCCTCAATATGGAGCTCGCAGATGTTGCCAAGGGAAGTGGTGGAGACTATGTAATTGCTGACTATAGTGGCGGTGGGGTCGAGATATTGGCAGATATGATACACCAAAATCTTGCAATCAATAAGTCGCAAAAGATGCTGCGTGTGAGTGACAGGGTGGAGCTCTTTTACTATCCGCTTCTTCTTGGACTCTTGCTACTTTTTTTATCTCTTTTTTCAAGACCAAACGGCAATTTGTCTAAGAGGTTTTTATCAAAAGAGATCTCAGTAAAAAACTCATATAGTAAGCAATATGAAGAGAGAGGAGAAGCGTAGTGTTTAGCAAAATGAGAGCTCTTCTTTCTCTTGTGACTATATTTTTATTACCCATTTCTGTAGATGCAGGGCTTTTTGATTTTAAAAATAGTGCAGAACTCTATAGCAGTTACAGCGCTAAAGATTACAACAAAAGTAAAGAGATTCTCCTCTCTAGCGGGCAAGAGAGTCCAGTATACAACTATGACCTTGCAAATGTCTACTATAAGCTTGGTCGTTATCAGGAGGCTCTGAAATACTATAAGCGTGCTTTTGGCAAAGATGTAGATGAACAAAGCAGGCTTCATAATTTGGGGAATACATACTTTATGCTAAATGAGTATAAAAAGGCATTGAGCGTTTTTGAGATAGCACTCAAAATTAGGGACGATAAAGATACAAGGTATAATCTAGAGTTAACAAAAAAACTTCTGCAAAAGAAAAAAGAGCCAAAAAAGAGCGATAAAAAGAAGAAGCAAAAAGAGAAGAGTGTTCAAAAGAGTAAGCAAAAGAGTGATAAAGAGAGCAAAAAAAAGGTAAAAAAACTGAGTAAGAAAGAGTTGCAGAGATTAAATAAGTTAGAGAAGAGACTGCAACAAAAAAAGCGGCTTAAAAAGATGTTAGAGAAAAGTTTTAAAGATAGAAAGGTGCCGGTAATAATGTACCCCTTAATTAAGAAACCAGAAGAGAAACGAAGACCTTGGTAGAGAAAAAAGGATAAAGAGTGTTGAGAGTAATAAAAATCTATATATTTGCTGTAGTTCTATTTTCTGCAGCTCTGGCAGCAAGTGATGTTAAAATCTTTTTAAGTATAAGCCCGAAAGAGGTTTATAGTGGAGAAGAGGTGCAGGTGGCATTAAATATAGAGAGCCTTAAACGTGTGAAAGTAGAGTACTCAGAGCTCGATAAGATTGCGTCTTTTCCTGTGATTTCTATTAAAGACAGCAGTAAAAATGTTATCGATGAAGTGGGTGGAGGGAAGCGCTCTTTAGTGAGATTGACAAGAACCTATACAGTTATTCCGACAAAAAATATAACTATTGCTCCAATCGAAGTAAAAATTGATGGTAAAATTTACAGTACCAAAACAGAGGTGCTAAAGGTTAGAGGTGCATCGACAAAAGGTGATAACTTTCTGTTTCGAATGAGTAGTGACAAAAAAGAGCTTGTGGTAGGAGAGCCATTTATTATAAAAATCGAACTAATTGAACCGGTTGCTTTTAACAGCCCAAATATAGAGTACCTTGCTCCAAAATTTGAAGAGTTTGAAGCATCTACTTTGGGAGCTGGTGAGAGTGTAAAAAAAGGGAATAGAGTTGTACGTACTATTAAATATCTCTTAACTCCAAAGAGTGCGGGTGAGTTTGTAATTGACCCAGCAACTGCAAAGATTGAGATGCAGGTTGGTCCTGAGGCACAAACACCATTTGCATTTTTTGGAACAGAGTCACAGTGGAAAAACATTGTTTCAAATACGATAAAAGTCCGCGTAAAAGAGTTGCCACAAAAGGTAAATGTAATTGGAGAGTTTAAGATACGCCAGAGTATTAACAAACTTAGCTCTAGTGCAAAAAAACCGATAGAGATGACGCTAAAGATATCTGGACGAGGAAGTCTGCAGAGTTTAAAAAATATTGCATACTCAATTCCAAATGTAACGATATACAGCAAGGAACCCAAGATTGAGCATGTTGCTGATGAGAAAGGTATTCAAAGCAGTTATACAAGAAAATTTGTATTTATATCTGAGCATGACTTTTCTATACCTTCGCTCTCTCTTAAGGGGTATGATACAGAGAAAAAGGCTCTTTATGAGTTGCAGAGTAAAGCCTACAATATACATATTAAAGAGTCTAGCAATATTATGGATCTCTTAAATAGATCTGGTGCTGCTACAAAAGCTAAAGAGGGTTCAAAAGAGGCTAAAGTACATAGTAAAATTAATGAGATTGTAGGTGAGAAAAAGAGCAGCAGTAGCAATATAGAGAGTCTGTCACAGGAGAGCAAAAAAATAGAAGATATTTTACTCGATAAAGAGTACTTTAAAAGAAGATATATAAAAGATAGTTACTCGTTTGCAACAGTTGTTCTATTGGTGATAGTAGCTTTTCTTTTTGGACTCTTGAGTGCATGGTATATACCAAAAATTTTAGTGCTTCTTGGAGCAAAAAAAACAAAAAGCACTCTCTATAACAATTACAATGAGGCATTGAGTATACTCTATCCACACACAACTGAAGATTCGAAAATAGAGGAGATGGTAAAAAAACTTTATGAAGTTGTAAATGGAAATGAGAGTATAACAATTGATACAATTGAGCTAGAGAGAATGATAAAAAAAATAAAGCGGACAAGTAGAAAGAAGAAGTAGAAACCCACTCTCTTACAATATTTCATGGAGCCTGTTGGCTCTCTCAATCCACTCTTGCAGCTTCTCCCACTCATCATTTTTAACATACTCTTGGAACTGCTCTAGCTCTTTTTGAAAACACTCTGTGGCATCTAGAAGGTTCTCTTTATTCTGCGTGAAGATATCTATCCACATATTTGGGGTACTCTTTGCAATACGGCTCATATCTTTAAAACCACCACCAGCTAAGGCTAAAATAGCGCGTTTTTGCTCCTGTTTAAGAACAGAGTTAGCAAGAGCATAACTTACAGCATGTGGCATATGCGAAATAAAAGCAGCGTGTCTGTCGTGCTCTTTCGCATTCATCTTGATAATCTTCATTCCCAACTCTCTAAAGATATCTTTAACAAAGTAGCGGTGCTCTTGGCTATTCTCTTCTGTGTTACAAAGGACAATCACTTTACCTCTGTAGAGTTTTCTATCAGCAGCAGTAGGACCAGATTTCTCGGTACCTGTCATTGGGTGTGCAGCTATAAAGTTTTTACGAATCTCTTGTGGTATTGCATTGACTATCTTCTCTTTGGTACTGCCAAAATCGACAATAGTTGTATGCTCTGAGACTCCTTTGAGTTCTGGAATTACTTTTAAGATAGCATTAACAGGGATTGCCAATACGATGAGGTCTAACTCTAGCAAATCGTTAATATCATCTGTAATTTGATCGACAATTTTAAATTCAAGTGCTTCAATAGAGTGCTGTACATTGTGGTCAAGCCCAATAATATCTATACTCTCGTCACTGTTTTTAAAGATTCTTTTAAGTGCTAAGGCAAAAGAGCCCCCCATTAAGCCTAAACCTATAATTCCAACTTTCACTCTTCACTCTCCTCTTTACTTTTTATGGGGCACACTCTGCCACTGTGGTGTCTCGTCAAATGATGGGAAACCATCTAAAACCTCTAAAGGTTTAAAGTTTGTTTTATACTCAAAAGCTTTGCAACCATCTACCCAATAACCTAGATATATCCACTCTTTTTTAAGCATTTTTGCAAACTCTATCTGTTTGATAAGTGAGAATACACCTAAAGAGAGCCTTGCATAGTCTGGATCGTAGTAGAAGTATATTGAGCTTACCCCATTCTCTACAATATCTATTAAATCTACACCTACAAGTTTATCCTCAACAAAGTAGAGAACCTCTTTTCCAAAGTCGTGCGCTCCTTCTGCAAAGTTTTCGAAATAGTCACCTGGTGTAATATTTCGTGTTCGCCACTCATCTTTTTGCGCTTTCCAGTTGTGGTATTTGTTATAGAGATCTATATGCATAGCCGAGACAGTGGGCTTTTGAATTACTACTCTAGTTTTGCTGTTACGCTTTATCGATTTTCTTTGCGACTTAGATGGTGTGAACTCATTTGCATTTATACGAAGGCTCTTACACTCATTGCACCCATTGCATATTGGGTAGAAGTAGTAGTTTCCAAAACGTCTCCAGCCTCGTTGGATTACTGCGGTGTTAAAGTCGCTGTTTGATCGGCTTACATATTTATAGGACATTCGTACACTTTTGCCAGGAAGATAGGCGCAGTCATAGTCTAGTGAACAAAAGTCTGTAGATGGTGGATATAGATTATTGATATTTCTCTTCATATCGCGATTGTAGCAAAAAATTGGTATAATCTCATTAAAAAGTGAAGATGAAACTATTTTTATATCAAGAGTCAGATGGGTATTGCTACAATAGTGATTCTATTTTTCTCTACTCGTTTATTAAAAAGTACCCAATAAAGGGGAGTGTTCTAGATATTGGTTGTGGTGTTGGAGTTTTGTCTTTGTTGCTAGCAAAGAGTTTTAAGGCAAATTTTTATGCTGTAGAGAAGCAGAAGTCTATGTATTTTTATACATCTAAAAATGCAGAGCTTAATAGACGGCAGCTCAATGTTGTCAATTGTGAATTTCAAGACTTCAAACCGCAGGTGGAGTTTGATTTTATAGTCTCCAACCCGCCATTTTATAGTGTAGATAAAAATCAGTCGCCGAACAGTTCGAAAAATATTGCAAGGTATGCCCACCATTTGCCACTGGATTTATTAATTTCCAAGAGCAGTCGGCTTTTGAAACCTAGGGGATACTTTATTTTCTGTTATGATGCTTGGCAGATAGAGAGCATCTTTGCGCTGCTTAAAGAGAATAAAATGCAGGCAGAATCTGTACAATTTATTCATCCAAAAGCAGATAAAGAGGCAAAAACTGTTATGATAGCAGCACGAAAGAACTCTAATGCACGCTCAAAAGTATTTGCTCCGTTTATCACTTTTAAAAGTGACGGCAGCTATACACAAGAGGCGCAAAAGGCATTTAAAGAGGCAAATACCCACTCTATCAAGGCAGTACGAGATGATTAGACAAGATGGTTACGAATTTAGCTTTTTACCTTCAGCATGCGAGAGCTGCGGTGGTGCGTGCTGTATTGGGGAGAGTGGGTATATATGGATAAGCCGCCCGGAGATCGAGGCAGTTGCAGAGTATCTGCAGATGCCAGTCGAAGAGTTTGCGCAAAACTATCTGATACGTGCAAAAAACAGATACTCTCTACGAGAAGTGAAGGTAGAGGGGATGGGCTATGCCTGTATCTTTTTTGATACACAAAAGAGATTATGCAGTATCTATAATGTACGCCCCAAACAGTGTCGGACTTTCCCATTCTGGGAGCAGTTTAAAAATGATACAAAAGAGTTAACACAAGAGTGTCCAGGAGTAGTAGTAGATGAAAAAGATTAGTATATTTGTTGCAGTACTCTTAAGTGTTACTGCATTAATGGCACAACAGAGTACAGAAGATGCGATGATAGTCGAGGGGATTGTATATGGACAAAAGAGTCCACAAAAAGCAGCTGCTAAGTGGAAAAAGCTCTTTGAGCAAACAAACGACGAAAATTATCTGATGGAGTACTTCTATGCATCTTTAAAGTACAAAAAAATCAAAGATGTAATAGGAGAGTTAAAAGAGATTTTAGCGAAAAAAAAGAGTAAAGATCTCTATGAACTACTTGCAAGTCTCTATACTAAAGAGGGAGATACAAAAGGGCTTTTGGCACTTGTGGAGTCGATGTCACTAAAAGATATCGCTTCTATGTATGAACTTGCATATCTCTATGCTATAGAGGGAGATGATGCAAAAGCACTTGAACTCTATAGAGAGATTTATAAAAAAGATAAAAGTTGGGATAGTCTAAAGGGGATTCTTTCGACACTGGCGAGGTCGAAAAAATTAAAAGAGGCAAAAGAGACATTATGGAGCGAACTGCATAAAAATAGTAAACTCCCTCAAGAGGCATACGGTGTTCTCTTAGGTCTTGTAGAGCAGAGAGTAGAGCCACATAAGGCGATGTTTGCACTAAAAGAGCTCTACAAATTAACGAAAAAGCCTGAGTATGTAAAGAGTATGATAAGTATCTACATCTTTACTAAAGAGTATGACAAATTAGTAGAGTTGCTTGAAAAGAGTGGGTATGACAATAAGTTACTCTATGAACTCTATCTATCAAATGGCGAGAGCGAGAAAGCTTTTAAATTAATCTATGGTAACTATTTAGAGACAAAAGACCCCAAATGGTTTGCAGAAGAGGCAGTCTTGACATTTGATCTCGCAGAGCAGTATAACGCTGTTGATAAAAGGGTAATTAATAGAGTAAGTCAACTTTTTGAAAAAGCTTTTAAAGCTGGAGTTAGCAGTGCAGAGTACTTTAACTACTATGGTTATACACTAATTGATGCTGGAGTAAAGGTAAAGAGAGGTGTAGAGTTTGTTAAAAGAGCTCTCAAACTTGAGCCAAAAAATATCTTTTATCTCGACTCTCTAGCCTGGGGTTACTATAAGTTAAAGCAGTGTAAAGAGGCAAAAGAGCTAGTTGCAAAAATAATAAAACTCAATAAATCCTCTCTAATGGAAGAGGAGATAAAAGAGCATATTCAAAAGATTCAAACGTGTAAGGAGCAGTAGTGGCAGATATTTTAAAAGAGATTATAAAAAAGACCAAAGAGGATTTAGTAAAGAGAAAAAAAGAGTACCCAGAGGAGTGGCTTGGTCGTTCGTTAGCATTTAACCCATTTATACCGCGGGATGTCGAAGGTGCACTGCGGGCAACAAATGAGAACCCATATAGGATAATTGCAGAGATTAAGAAAGCAAGTCCATCAAAAGGTGTAATTAGAGAAGATTTTGATCCAATGACTATTGGGCAGGCGTATGAAAACGGTGGAGCTGATGCACTCTCAATTTTAACAGAACCACACTGGTTCCAGGGGAGTAGAGAGTATTTGGGAATGGTAAGGCGTTATGTATCTACTCCTCTCTTGAGAAAAGATTTTATTATTGATAAGTATCAAATTCTCGAAGCTTTAGTCTTTGGTGCTGATTATATTTTGTTAATTGCAAAGGCTCTAAGCCGAAAAGAGTTAAAAGAGTTAATAGAGTATGCACACCATTTGGGGTTAGAGGTACTTGTAGAGATTCATGACAAAGCAGATTTAGTCAAAGCTATTTTTGCCGGTGCAAATATAATAGGCATTAACCATAGAAACTTAGAGACATTTAAGATGGATATGGAGTTGAGTCATAAACTTATTCCACTTATTCCAAATTCAAAAATCATTGTGGCAGAGAGTGGCATACAGGAGCATGAGACTATAGTAGAGCTAAGTAAAGCTGGTGCGGATGCGTTCTTGGTAGGCGAGCACTTTATGCGTCAAGATGATATTACTGCTGCTATCTATGAGCTAAAGTATGGCAAGAGGTATAATTCTCAAGAAGCTTAGAAGGCACGAAAAGGGTTACTTAGAGGTTCCCTTAATCGCTTTCATGTAAACCCTCTTAGGAGCAGGGTAACCCTCTACAGTTAGCTCTGGGTTTTGTGGGTCTAGAAAATCGTTTAGACTTTGAGAGTTTATCCACTCTGTTTTTCTCTGCTCATCTAAATCTGTCTTTTTTATATCTAAAACCGTTACCTTGCTAAATCCTGCTCTGTAGCACCAGTTTTTTAGAGCGTTAACGGTTGGGATAAAGTAGATATTTGGAATTTTGGAGTATCTCTCTTTGGGAGTAAGAGAGATATCCTCCTCTCCATCAATCATAAATGTATCTAAAATAAGCTCTCCGCCAACTTCAAGTGCACGAAAAAGAGATTTGAGTGAACCTATAGGGTCACTTCTATGGTAGAGGACTCCTAAACAGAAGATTGTATCGAACTTATGCTCATAAAACTCCATATGCTCAATACCCAAGAGTTCATACTTAATACTACTTTGAATGAATTTATTAATAAATTGAAACTGTAGATAGCAGAGTGCCGAGGGGTCAAAACCAACAATTTGTTTAGGATTTTGCTTGAGCATTCTGAACATATAGTAGCCATTGTTACAGCCAACATCAGCTACCCTTTTCCCCTCTAGGTTAAAGTGCGGCTCTATAATTGCATATTTTACAAAACTTCTCCACTCACTATCTATAAAGAGCGACCCAATTGCAAAGGGACCTTTTCTCCAAGGGAGCATAAGTTTGGCAATATTTTGAATATTTTCTAACTCTTGCGCTTCGTAGGTTGGGTCTAACTCTACTGAGACGCTATCACCTAAATGGTATCCTTTGATTAGAGGCTCTTGGAGAGACTCTATTGCCTCTTTTAGTGGCTTAATATTTTTCCAATTAAAGCACTTTTGGCGCTCTTGCCTAATAGCAGTTAGATTCATCTATTTAACGTATGCCTTCTTTACAATTACGCTTTTAAGTGGTTTATCACCAGGTTTACTTGTTGCAACCATACTGATTTTTTTAACAACCTCTTGACCCTTAAGTACTTTGCCAAATATAGTATAGCCTCCATTGAGCCATGGTGTTGGTGCTACTGTAATAAAAAATTGGCTTCCATTGGTATTTGGTCCTCTGTTTGCCATAGCTAAGAGATATGGTTTATCAAATACTAAATTAGGTGCATATTCATTTTTAAACTCTTTTTTCCATATAGACTCACCACCCATACCGGTACCTGTTGGGTCTCCACCTTGTATCATAAACCCTTTGATAACTCTGTGAAAGGTTGTATTGTTGTAGTATCCTCTTTTTGCCAAAGTTGTAAAGTTTTCAACCGCAAGTGGCGCCTCTTTTTTAAAAAGCTTTAGCTCAATATTACCAGAATTTGTCTCTAGTATTACATTGGCGCTGAGTAAGCTCAGTAGTACAACCATTGCTGCAAATATCTTTTTCATAAAACTCCTTTAATTGTTATTACTTTGCAAATTCGACAAACTTAGTCTCTCGAATTGCATTCACTTTAATCTCTCCAGGAAACTGTAGTTTCTCCTCGATCTCTTTTGCAATCTTATGTGTAAGAAGTGGTAGCTCTTCGTCGCTTACCATATTGGCATCTATAAAGAGGCGAATTTCACGTCCGGCATTTATTGCATATGCTTTCATTACACCATCGTATGAGAGTGCAATATTTTCAAGCTCTTTGACCCGCTTGGTGAAGCTCTCTAACACTTCTCTTCTAGCACCTGGGCGCGCGGCACTTAAGACATCGGCAGTACAGACAGCTGCACTCTCAATACAGGTTGGCTCTTCGTATCCATGGTGGGCATAGATAGAGTTGATTACTACAGGGTGTTCATTATATTTGCGGCAAATCTCTGCTCCAAGGTCTACATGGTTTCCATCAAAATCTTGAGTAAGCGCTTTTCCTATATCGTGTAGGAGACCAGCCCTTAGAGCCAGTTTCTCATCGCCTCCCATCTCTGCTGCAAGTGATTTAGCAAGCCTCGCAACTTCAAGAGAGTGTAGTAGAGCATTTTGCCCATAACTAGCGCGATACCTCATGCGTCCAAGCAGTTTTATAAGCTCCTCATGCATTGGGTAGAGCCCTAGCTCAACAACCACCTTCTCACCCTCTTGGTAGAGTTTCTCTTGGAACTCATTTTGTACTTTATCGTAAACTTCTTCTATGCGTGCCGGGTGGATACGACCATCATCTATCAGTCTCTCTATCACCTCAACTGCAACTGCACGTCTGTAGAGGTTAAAGTTACTAACGAGAATGACGCCTGGAGTATCATCTACAATAATATCCACACCAAGAAGCTGCTCTAAAGCTTTTATATTTCTACCATCTTTCCCTATTATTTTACCTTTGTGCTCATCACTAGGGAGGGTAATACTGTTAACAAGCCTCTCGCCTGCAAACTCACCTGCATAGCGAGTTACAGCCTGTGCAAGTAGATAGGTTGCCTCTTTTTGGGCACTCTCTTTTGCATGCATTAACTGTTTTCTTGTCATTTTTGCAATATCTGATTCAATTTCTTTTTTGTGAACCTCCATGAGTGCTTTACGTGCTTCATCTTTTGTCATGCTGGCAACTGTGGAGAGTCTACTTCCAAGCTCCTCTAGCTTCTCTCTGTTTTTTACGACTAAGCTGTCAAGACGCTCCTCTTTTTCACGAATATTTCGTAGAGACCTCTCTATCTCGTCATGTTTTGATTTAATAGAGCTTTCCAGGTTTTTAAGCTCGAGTTTCTCTTCTTGTATTGCACTCTTGCTCTCTGTCAAAAGTCTTTGGGACTCTTTTTCTATAACTGACGCCTTCGCTTTTGCTTCAAGCTCATACTCTTTATATTGGTTTTTTGCGTACGCTTTGGCTATAAACCAGCCAACAACAATACCAACGTTAAAGAGTATAAATGCTACTATCGATATAATCAAATGAAACCTTTATTCAAAAGAGATGAGATTGTAGTAAACTAAAGCGTAACTATAGAGTAGGTACAGAGTTTATCAGCACTAATATCATAGTGGTCTGTTATGATTTCAGAAGAGAAGAATATCTCTCTCGCTAGAAAAATAGTCGTTTTTATAGTGCGAGACTCTCTTTGAAAAAAGCGATCATACATACCTTTTCCAAAACCTACTCTTTTGAAATTTTTATCTATACCCAAAACAGGTACTACAGCTAAATCTATACTCTTTACTCTTTTTCTACTAAATCGTGGCTCTTTAATATTAAATTTTTTTTTAAATAGTGGTAATCTATATTTTACAAGACGAAAACTTTCATCTTCCATATAAGGTACATACAAATTATACCCTCTTTGTCTTAACACCTTAATTAGAGGAGCGATATTGACTTCGTTTTTTAATGGTATAAAGAGCATAATATCTTTTATACTACTCTGTTGTATATAAGAGAAAAGATTACGTGATATAAACTTGTCTTTTTTGTAGTTATGCACTCTTTTTTTGGATATTTGTTTTAGCGCTAGTTTTCGAAAAAGAGTTTTACCATTTGCTTTCATAGAGGATAACCTTATTTTAGATATAATCGCGTTAATAGTATAAGAAATTATAGCAGAAGGGTTGTGATGTTTGGTTTTATTAAGAAAAAGCTTGGTTTAGAAGCTAAAGAGAGTCTAAAAGTTAGAGAGAGTATCGACAGAGATGAGCTCGAAGATCTACTACTAGAAGCAGATGTCAATTATGAACTTGTAGAGAGAGTTTTGGAGCAGTTGCCACAGAATATTAACAGAACGCAACTTTATAACTCACTGGTTTCTATTTTTGACTACAAGGCAAACTGGATTGACTATAGATCCAAGCAGCCGTTTGTAGAGATGATAATTGGCGTGAATGGAGCTGGTAAAACAACCACTATTGCAAAGTTAGCAAGTAGATATAAGAGTGAAGGCTCTAGAGTGTTACTCGGTGCCGCAGATACTTTTAGGGCAGCGGCAATAGAACAGTTGAGCCGATGGGCGGCAAAGTTGGATATTCCAATTGTTGCAACAAAACAGGGGCACGACCCCTCTGCAGTAGTATTTGATGCTATAAGCTCAGCAAAGGCAAAAGGTATTGACAATGTACTCATAGATACAGCAGGACGTCTGCATACGCAAGTCAATTTAGGGAATGAACTGCAAAAAATGGTTCGTGTTGCAAATAAAGCTATAGAGGGCGCTCCCCATAGAAAGCTACTCATTATCGATGGAACACAGGGGAGCTCAGCAATTAATCAGGCTCTCGCTTTTAATGAGATGGTAGGGATTGATGGCATTATTATTACAAAACTTGACGGAACAGCTAAAGGTGGGTCTATTCTCTCTATTGCCGATGAGTTACAGATGCCAATCTACTACATTGGAATCGGCGAGAAGGCAGAAGATTTAATGAAATTTGATATAAAGTGGTATATTAATTCTATTCTAGATGAAATCTTTACTGTAGAGGAGTAGCGAAGTAAAAAACAAGAGTTAATTAGGTGGGGAGTAAAAGAGCTCTACCCTCTTTTTAATTCTGTAGCAATTTTTAACTTTAACTCTTGCATGATCGAAGAGAGTCTATAGAGTTGACTCTCTTCTACTTTTTTATCCTCTTCTAAGTTGGCTGCAACTATATTAAGTGTATTTTCAAGCTCATTGGCACCTATTTGAGAACTAATCTCCTGAAGGTCAGTAATAAGTGAAAGCGCCTGTTGGGTTCTATTCTCTTTTACGTACTTCTCTATAATTCTATCACTATCGGAGTAGATGGCTAAAAACTCTTTATTTTTTCTCTCCAGCTCCTCTTGGCTGTTTTGCTTATTATACTCAGTTTCTATCGCTGCTTTTGATTCTATATCGGCAGATACATAGCGATTGAGTAGGGCTTTTAATTCACTACTCTTAAATGGTTTTGGGAGGTAAGAGTCAAATCCGAGCTGAAAAATACTCTCCATACTACTTTTGTAAAGTGAAAAAGAGGTATGAATTACAACAGGTGTAGCATTAAATCTACTATCTTGTCTAATTTTCGAAATTGTCTGATAGCCGTCGAGTTTTGGCATCATACTATCTAGAATAATCAAATCATAGCTTGTTGTATTAACTGCTTTGAGTGCTGCTGCCCCATCTGCTACAGCAGTTACAGAGAGCCCAAACTGCTTAATCATATACTCCAGAATATGTCGGTTGACTCTGTCATCATCTGCAATAAGCACTTTTTTCTGGCTTTGGGGAGCACTGTTCGTTATACTCTTTTGTTTTGGAGCAGCTTTTAGTGTAGTCTCTGTTTCTATTAAATCACTACTATAAAGAGTCACTATAACTTCATAAAGGCGCTCTTGTTTAACTGGTTTCTCCAGTGATATATCAATTAAATCAGTTGGCAGTTTTTGGCTTTTACTATCTGTAATTGCTATAAGTTTAAAGTGACTAAGTGGTTTAATGCTTTTAAGGTACTCAGTAAGAATTGGTTCAAAAAGATTACTCTCCATAAAGATAGTATCAAAATCCATAAAGTTGGGAATCTCTTTATTTAGCTCTTCAAAGTTTTCAACAGTTGTATCGAAGTTTAACTCTTTAAGTCTCTTAGCAATAGGGAAAGTAGTTTTCTCGCTCCCGATAATAAGTGCTTTTTTACTCAGCTCGAGTTTTCTATTAAAGCCCTCTTCTGTGTTGCTACTATATGCGATATCAACAGGTATTGTTGCAAAGAGCCTGTAACTGCTCTTTGCGCTCTCTATTGTTAAAAGACCATTTATCTTATTGAGAATTTTTTTAATCAAATAGAGGTATATTCCGTAATATTTTTTATCTTCCTTATTAAAGATAGGTTTAATACCATTTTTGAGTACTTTTTCTATACTTGCGTTACTCTTTAGCTTAGATGGAATATCTATTTTAATGCTACTGTTGCTTAAGAGTTCGATAGTAATTTTTGGCTCTCTATTTTGGTGCTCTTTCTTCTGTAGCTTTATTAAAAGGAAAAGAACATTAAGTATATTCTCTTTGTCGGCAACTATCTTTTCTGGAAGATCATTTCCTTTATACTCTACTGTAGCACTCTCTCCAAGCTCCGTTATGATATCTTTTATAATGAAAGATGAGTTTTTCTCTCTTATATTCTCTGTAGAGATATCAAGAAATATCTTCTCTTCCTTATTGTTATCAAAAATTGTTTTACAGTTTCTTTTTAACTCTTGATATATCTCTTCATCAGCACTATTTTCGATACTGTTAATTGAGCTTTGGAGTTTTTCAACAGAGTGAATGCGTTCATTATTGATCTCATTTAAGTACTTATATTCTCCATCTTTTTTACACTTTTCTTTTTCAAAGAAGAGGCTTAACGTTTTTTTTCTACTTTTATTATCGCGAATTATAGATAATAAAAGCAGGAAAAAGAGGATAGCAAGGATAAGAATAAAAATCCAATCCCAAGAAATGGTCGTAAAATAGTCCCCAAGCGATGCATTCAGTGTGCTTGAAGTAATAAATATTATATATAGTACCATTCTTAGGAGCATCTAAATTTATACCTTTGCTATTTAAATTGAAAAATTATAGCATAAAAAGCTATTAATAAGTGTAAAATATTTCATTTTAACGTGTAAATTAGGTTTTTTTTTCCAAACTAGTACCTATTTTTCTAATGAAGTTTAAGTATAATAGAGAAAAAATAAGGGATATCTGGTGGCAAAAAAGAGAACACTTTTTGAGTGTCAAAATTGTGGTTTTCAATCACCAAGATGGGCAGGAAAATGTCCATCTTGTAACTCTTGGGATTCACTTTTAGAGTTAAATAGTGAACAAATTGATTACCTTAAAAGCACAAGCAAAAAGAGTACAGCAGCTTCTAAAGCGGTATCAATTACTAAGATAAAGTCAGAAAATATTCTGCGTTCAAGTAGTAGATCAAAAGAACTCGACCTTGTACTAGGTGGTGGTATTGTACCTGGTTCACTTACATTAATTGGGGGTAGCCCCGGTATTGGTAAATCTACTCTCCTTTTAAAAATAGCAGGTAATCTAGCAGCAATAAAACAAAAAGTTTTATATGTCTCTGGCGAAGAGTCTGCGTCGCAGATAAAATTAAGAGGGGATAGACTTGGGGCAAACAGCCCAACACTCTATCTTTTGGCAGAGATAACGATGGAGTCAATTGTAAACGAGATAGAGCAAAATGAGTATGAGTTTGTTGTCATAGACTCTATTCAGACAATTTATACATCCGAAGTACCTTCCGCACCTGGCTCTGTTACACAGGTGCGTGCAATTACTTTTGAGCTTATGAGAATTGCAAAATTAAAAAATATTCCTATATTCATAATTGGGCATATAACAAAAGATGGTTCGATTGCAGGACCAAGGGTTTTAGAACACATGGTCGATACGGTTCTCTACTTCGAAGGCGACAGTAATAGCGACCTAAGATTGCTACGAAGCTTTAAAAATAGGTTTGGTTCAACAAATGAGGTGGGTATTTTTGAGATGAACAGCAGCGGGTTGGAGGATGCAAAGAGTATGGCGGAGAGGTTTTTTAATAAAGAGAAGCTCAAACCTGGTTCTGCGCTAACAATTATGATGGAGGGTTCCAGACCGATTGTAATAGAGGTACAGGCTCTGGTAACACCTGCATATGCAAACTCTAAAAGAAGCTCCACCGGATTTGATACAAACAGATTAAATATGCTCTTGGCTCTTTTGGAGAAGAAACTCGATCTCCCCTTTGGGACTTACGATATTTTCGTAAATGTTGTAGGGGGGATTAAAGTGCAAGAGACCAGTGTTGACTTGGCTGTAATTGCTGCAATATTAAGCTCTTTTAAAGAGCGAGAGCTGAGCTTTAAAACACTCTTTATCGGAGAGGTGAGTCTAACGGGTGAGGTGAGGGATGTACCTAATATGGTGCAGAGATTAAAAGAGGCTTCTACTCAGGGCTTTAAAAATGCTGTTGTTCCTAGTGTTCCCATTGAGAAGAGTGCAATAAAAACATATGTTGCCAATAGTGTAGAGAAGGTTATAGAGTGGATGTAATGCAAGTAAAAGTTGGAACAGACATTATTAGGGTGGAGAGAGTAGAAGAGTCTATAAAAAAGTTTGGCGAAAAATTTTTAGAGCGGTTCTTGAGCCATGGCGAAATTAAAAGAGCCAAGAGTGTGAACTCTATCGCCGGATACTGGGCAGCAAAAGAGGCGGTAGCAAAAGCTCTTGGGTGTGGTATCGGAAAGGAGCTTGGTTTTTTGGATATCGAGATTCAAAAGAGTTCCAAGGGGGCTCCGCTATTTACTTTACATGGTAATAGGTTTAATATAGAGTCATCATCTCTCTCAATATCACATGATGGCGGTTTTGCAGTTGCAGTAGTTGCTATTGTAATGAAAAGTAAACAGAATTAAACCCAGATTTCGCATTAGAATTGCTTGAAATCTACCAAACGCTTGTGCTGTAGGTATTTGCGGAAACTGTGCAAGAGTGGATTCCCAAGGCTCTAAGTTGCACCCGTAGGTGCATTGATAGTTTCTTTGTAAGTGCTTACAGTGCAATGGTTTGTGTAGAGTTCTGCAATCTCTAATGCGAAATCTGGGTTAAATTAGCCCATATTAAGAGAGAAAGTGTAAAAAAGTAGCGGTATCTTAATATTTATAGTATATAATATTAAAAATTATTTTTTTAGGTACTAGAATGAGAATCAGAGTAATTTTACTTTTATTAATTGTCGGTTTTTTTATGAATGGATGTCTGGCTGATAGAATTAAACAGCGTATGTACT
>JANTGQ010000005.1 GCA_024762845.1 Nitratifractor sp.
TTATCAATAGTAACACCATAGAGATTGGTCCCATTAAAGACCCAAATATTGGCTTTATCCTCTTAAACCGTGCCCTCGAATTTAGCCGCCTTCTACTCCATACCACCCACGCGCAAAGAGGAGAAAAACAAGCAGTTATTAGTGATGAAAGTTCTCTAAAAGAGTTAAAAAGCTTGAGTTCACTGCATAAAAAGTGTCAAAAAAATAGTCTTGATAAAGAGAGCCTACAGAAATATACTCAGTTGATAGAAGAGCTGTTGTAAGAATCGTATCTCTGGCTTCAATTAGCTACGCTTAGACTCTCCAGAAGCTCAATTTAAGTTTGTCATGAAAATATTTCTAAATGAAACATTTTCTCTTAAATCACAACTTCAACGTTAAAATTATGTAAATATTATTGGAAGAATATCTTATCTTGTTTTAAATAATACCATTTTATGGACTTATTTAAAAAAATACGTGCTATAATATTTTTAAACTATCCATTTTATGGGTATATTTAAGGATATATTATGACAAAAAAACTCTTAATTTCTGTATTTTTAGCATATCTCCTGAGTGGTTGTCAACTCTTTGAACCACTAGGGGAGAGTAGTAGTTCAAATCTACAAGATAGTGGGCAAACAAGTAAAAGTGTCACTTTTGAAGATGAGAATGCAAGTAAACGGGCTGTTGTAACTGCGAACTGTCAATACAATGATACAGTAGCATTTAGATATTTTGCTTCTTCACACGATGCAGAGACTAAGTATTGGAGTAAAACAAGTAACCTGCTCTCTGAACCAGGAAGTGGAAAAGCGCTTAAACCATTTTGGGATTTACGATATGTAAATAGTGGTGAACTGCTGGTAAAAGATGCTAAAAAACTCGATTTTGCAAACCACTCTATCTATACAGGGCTTGATGCCAGGGAGGGAGATAAAAATATCGAAGCTGGCGTTGATTCGGCGCAAGCATTTGCAGATGCTTCAGTTGTGCAGGCTAAGTGTATTGATGGTACTTTGGCGGGAGGGTCATTGCTGAACCTACTCGACTCTACTAAAACAACTATTACATATGGTGGACCACACAGCACATTTATGTATAGAATAAAAGATAGTACATCAATTCTACCATGGCAGGGTGACCATAAAGGGAATTTGCTGATTCAAGGTAACTTTGACCACCCAATCTATGCAAAATATAGTAATAATCTGGGTGGAAATGTCAATATTGGGCTCTATTTGCAAAATCAGAAAAATGGTATGCAGATGAACTATATCATTACACTCTATGCAGCTGGTGGAGCATGGTCGCAGGAGCAACAAGATCTCAAATATGACCCGACTACAAAGATAGCACATATTGCAACTACAGTTGCTACTGGAAATAGATGGTCTACCAAGTCACCAAAATCTAAATCGACACAGCATATAGAGAGTGACACATCAGCAACGCAGGAGCGTTTAAACCAGTGGGACGACTTTTACAGAGTAAATATTAGCTATCAAGATCTGATGAATGTCTTAGAAGAGTTAAAAAATAACCCCCCAAAAGAGCTTATAGGAAGCGATTTTGGAACCAATCCCGCAGATTGGAAACTGAAATCTATCTACCTACAGTATGAACTTGAAGAGAGCGGCGGAGATGCACTTCTAGCTGGTTCATTTAAGGGCTTTGAGGTCTACACAACTACTCTACCACGATAGTTAGGAGATTGTGTAAGCCTCCTCCAAAAAAAGTACTTCAACAGGTAGATTTGAAACTTATAGAAGCGTTGCTTATGCGCTCTTATTCTATTGCGAAATCCGGGATTACAGTTTCTCTTACTCCAGCAGTTTATACCCAACACCACGTATGTTTACTATCATTCCGCTTTTTAGTTTTGCTTTTACTTTGTGTATGAGGCTGCGGATGGTGACTGTCTCTACCTCTTCGCCATCCCATACATACTCTTGCATCATCGATGTGGAGACGGTTTTGCCGATATTATTTACAAAGAGCGAAAGGGCGAGTCGCTCTCTACTACTTAACTCGATCTCTACACCATTTTTACTAAGAGTTGCACTATCGGTCTGGAAGAGAAAGCCATGTTTGAGCACTACTCCTTTTGGCGAGCTGCTGCGATTTAGCAGGTAATCTATGCGTACTGTAAGCTCCTCTATATCAAATGGCTTCTTAAGGTAGTCATCACACCCTAGCGTATAGGAGTTTTTGATAGTCTCTATATCTTTCATGGCGCTCATAATAATTACGGGTGTCTCTATCTTATTGTTGCGAAGATGCTCTAACACCGTATGCCCGTCGATATCTGGCAGGTGGATATCGAAAATGCAGAGGTCAAATCGGGAGTGGATAAGTCGCTCTATTGCATCTTCGCCCCTATAGCAGCTTGTGATAAAATACCCCATACTACTTAAGTGTTGCTCTATGGCTCTATTGAGTGAAAAGTCATCTTCTAAAAGTAAAATTTTCATAGCTCTCTCGTTACTGTATTTGGGAAATAGTAGTCAAAACGGCTCCCCTCTTTGTTGCTTTGGAGATCTATAGTTATGCTGTTTCGGTCACAAATCTCTTTTACAGTTGCAAGCCCAATACCAAGCCCCTTATTGCTAGATGCCCCCTGGTAGTAGGCATCAAATATCTTTTCTGCATTCTCTATGCCGTAACCGTTATCGATAACCGCTATAAATGTTCCCTTACTCACTTGCCCTACAAGAAACTCTATGGTGCTGTTTTGCGGCGAGTATTTAATAGCGTTGGAGAGTGTATTGTCTATAATCCTCTCAAGCTCTGTTGGGCAGATATAGAGAGCGTACTCAGCCTCTACTTCGAGGTCTAGTTTTATCTCTTTAATAGCAGCTATTTCATGAAAATAGGCTATACGGCTGCTGCTAAACTCTACAATATTAATCCACTCGGCGGGCTCTTTGCGCTGCTCTTTTTTGACAAGGTATGCCATATCGTTATAGATAGATGCCAAAATTTTGCTAGATGCTTTGATGGTATCGATGCAAGTGCCTGCGCCAAAAGAGCGTTCGAGAATCTGGGCATTGAGGGTAATAACACTCAGAGGGGTGTTCATCTCATGCATAATTTTTTTGATAAAGTAATCTTGCTGCAAAAGAAGCTCTTTAATATGCCCGCGACTCTTGTAGAGGTTAAGGTGTGTGCCAACACGCACCAAAACCTCCTGCTCATGAAAGGGTTTGGTAATATAGTCCACGCCACCGCTGCTAAAGGCTTTTAGTTTATCATCCACGCTATCGAGCGCACTGATAAAGATAATAGGCGTCTCTCTGAACTCGTTTTGGCTTTTGAGTCGTTTTGCAAATGTAAAACCATCAATTTTAGGCATTTTGATATCTAACAAAATCAAATCTGGCTTTAGTGTAGCAGTGACACTAAGCGCATGCTCGGGGTCTGCACTTGCACGTACATCGTAGCCATGTGCTCGTAAAAGTGTCGATAGATACTTAAGATTCTCGACGGTGTCATCTACAATAAGGATAGAAAACTGCTCTTCTTTTTTACTATTTTGCTCCATAATAAAACATTATATCATTATTTTTATTGTAGTATAGCTTAGAGTTTACCCCCTATAAGGAAAGAACTAAATGAAGCTAAAGTCACTCTCGCTTATTTTAAACGGCTTAAATATTTTTGTACTTATGATGGTAATAGCGATTTTAATAGAATACAATAGAGCTTACCAAAATATCGAAGATGTCTATAAATCCAAAAACAGATCTTTTTTACTTGCAGATGAGTTGCGACAGAGTAGCGATGACCTTACCCGCCTAGCAAGAACCTATGTTATCACAGGCGAAAAGCGCTTTAAAGACCAATACTATGAAGTCTTGGGTATTCGTAACGGTATCTACCCAAGACCCAAACACTACAATAGAATATACTGGGATTTCTTGGCTGTAAATAGCGCTGAGGAGATCCCAAAAGTAACAGGCAAACCGGTACCGCTGCGAACACTGATGAAAAAGGCAGGGTTTACGAAAGAGGAGCTCTCTTTACTTTCGAAATCGCAAGAGCAGTCCGATACACTTGTGCATCTAGAAGAGGTTGCCATGCACGCAGTAGAGGGCTATTGCAAAGATAGTAACGGCAGCTACACACAAATGTGCAAACCCGACTTCGCACTGGCACGAAAGATTATGCACTCGAATGAGTACCATCAATCCAAAGTACTTATTATGAACCCAATCAATAAGTTTTTTGAACTCTTTGAGCGCAGAACCAACAAAGCGATAGAGGATTCCAAAGCCTATTTGAATAAAGTTGAGTACCTGCTTATTGCTGCGGTGCTCCTTTTTGTCTTGGTTATTTTAACTACGATGCGTATTACTTCTAAACGGATTATGCAGCCACTGATAGGGTTGCAAAAGAGTATGCTGGGGCTCTCTAAGAATAATTTAGAGACAGCTATCCCCCAAATGAGCCACAAAGATGAGGTTGGAGATATGATTAGTGCCGTGCATATCTTTAAAGAGAACAACAGAGCGCTAATTACTAGCCAGCAGCGGATTAAACTACTGCTAGACTCCATTGGCGAGGGTGTGATTGGGGTTGACCAAGAGGGACGAATTACCTTTGTAAACCCTGCTGCTTGCGACACATTGGGACAAGAGAAAGAGTCATTGATTTCTCAGAACTTTACTGCACTGCTTAAAGAGCATAGCTTTAAGGAGCCTGCGGAGCATTTTGAACTCAACTTTCAAAGCGGTGACTCTGGAGAACTGCGGCTAAAACGAGGCAGTAAGGGTTACTTTTTTGCAGAGTATGTCTCTACCCCTATTGGAGAGCAAGAGGATGGAGAGGAAGGGGTTGTCTTTGTCTTTAAAGATATTACGGAGAGAAAAAAGGCAAACCGAGAGCTTCGCGAGGCAAAAGAGCGTGCCGAAGCGGCAAACTACGCCAAGTCTCTCTTTTTGGCAAATATGAGCCACGAACTCCGAACACCACTCAATGCCATTTTGGGGTTTGCAAAGCTACTGCTGAAAGAGAGGAGTCTTGCGGGCAAACAAAAAGAGAATTTAGAGGCAATACATAGTAGTGGGAATCACCTTTTAAATATTATTAGCGAAGTGTTGGAGGTTGCTAAACTACAGGCTGGAAAGATAGAGATTGTTAACACCCCGTTTCATCTGCATGAGTTTATTAAAAACATTGTGCTGATATTTGCTAACCGAGCCAGGGCAAAAAACCTCGATTTTATTGTAAACGACTATAGCAAACTACCTCTGTTCATAGAGGCGGACGAGCAACGCCTTCGCCAGGTTCTCTTTAATCTTTTGGGAAATGCACTCAAATTTACCCACCAAGGAGCGATTGAGCTGCGCTGCAACTACCAAAAGAGTCAACTTGTTTTTGAGGTGATAGATACAGGTATCGGGATTAAAAAGAGAGATTTAAAACTGATATTTAAAGCATTTGAGCAGATTAAATCCTCTTCTGACTTCCGCCAGGGTACGGGGCTTGGATTAACTATTTCGCAAAAACTTGTAACACTTATGGGTGGCAAAATGAGCGTAGAGAGCGAGCTTGGCGAAGGAACACACTTTCGCCTGCAACTCTATGCAGCTGCTGCAAAAAATGGAACAAATATTCTCATAAATAGCGAAAATGAGAACTATGTGCTTTGCGATGAGTTTAATGGAAAACTAAAAATTCTTATTGTAGATGATATCAGAGAGAATAGGTCGCTGTTGGTGCAGATTGTTGAAACATTTGGCTTTATTACCCTCGAAGCTGATAATGGGGAGAGCGCATTAGCCTTGCTGCAAGAGCAGAGCGTAGATTTGATACTTATGGATATACAGATGCCAAAGATGAACGGCTATGAAGCTACCCGTAAAATAAAAGCTGACGCAGCCTTGAGAGCTACTCCTGTTGTGCTTGTCTCTGCACATGTCTTCGAAGATGAGAGAGCAAAGGCTCTAGAGTGTGGTGCTGAGAGTTTTATAGAAAAACCCGTAAAAGAGGATCTGCTTGTTAAAGAGCTGGAGACACTTTTAGAGGTTAAGTTTATATCGCAAAAGCCAACTGTCGAAATCGAGACAACTGATAAAGAGAGTGTTATAAGTCAAGAGGATAGAGAGAAAATTATAGCAGCAGCCAATGCCCTTGATGCAAACACTATAGAGGAGATTTTGAATAATTATAGAAAAAGCGACCCTCAGAGTGTGAAGATTATACTTGACCATATAAATAGCTTCCAGTTTACAAAGATAATTGACTTTTTGAGTTAACTGCCTAAAAATTAATCATACTACTACTATAAAAGCAACACTTACGCAACACTTTGTAGTTATACTTTTTTCGTTGGCAATTTGTTAGAGCCAAGAAATCAAACTAATTAAGGAAAAGTGTATGAGATTTTCGTCTATGAAAAAGCTTTTTGTTGCTGCTTTAGTAACATTAGGTATGGCTGCACACGCTGCAGATACAATTAAAGTTGGTGTTCTTCACTCACTCTCTGGTACGATGGCTATCAGTGAAACTACTCTTAAAGATACTGTTTTAATGCTTATTGACGAGCAGAATAAAAAAGGTGGTGTTTTAGGGAAAAAACTGGAGCCTGTAGTTGTTGACCCTGCATCTAACTGGCCGCTATTTGCTGAAAAAATGAGAGGTCTTTTAACAAAAGATAAAGTAGATGTAACATTTGGATGTTGGACATCAGTCTCTAGAAAATCTGTTCTTCCGGTTGTAGAAGAGTTAAACGGTATTCTTTTCTATCCTGTGCAGTATGAGGGTGAAGAGTCATCTAAAAATGTATTCTATACAGGTGCTGCGCCAAATCAACAAGCTATTCCTGCAGTTGATTACTTAATGAATGAAGTGGGTGTAAAAAGATGGGTTTTAGCTGGTACTGACTATGTTTATCCAAGAACAACAAACAAAATTTTAAAAGCATACCTTAAAGCCAAAGGTGTTAAAGATGAAGATATTATGGTTAACTATACGCCATTTGGACACTCTGACTGGCAGTCAATTGTAAGTAAAATAAAGAAATTTGGTAGTGCTGGTAAAAAGACAGCGGTTGTATCTACAATTAATGGTGATGCGAACGTTCCTTTCTATAAAGAGCTTGGGAACCAGGGGATTAAAGCAGAAGATATTCCTGTAGTTGCATTTAGTGTTGGTGAAGAGGAGCTATCTGGTCTTGATACTAAACCACTTGTTGGTCACTTAGCTGCATGGAACTACTTCCAAAGTGCAGAATCTGACATAAACAAAGAGTTTATTGCAAAGTGGAAAGCGTATAAAAAAGATAAGAAAAAAGTTACAAATGACCCTATGGAAGCAACATATATTGGTTTCAGTATGTGGGTAAAAGCAGTAGAAAAAGCTGGAACAACAAAGCCAGATGCTGTACAAAAAGCAATGATTGGTATTTCAGTACCTAACTTAACAGGCGGAACAGCAACAATGATGCCAAACCACCACTTAACAAAACCTGTACTTATTGGAGAGATTCAAGAAGATGGTCAATTTGAGACAGTATGGCAAACAAAAGGAACTGTTGTTGGTGATGCATGGTCTGACTATCTTGAGGGTAGTAAAGATTTAATCTCAGACTGGAGAGCTCCTTTAAATTGTGGTGCTTACAATGTAAAAACACACAAATGCCAAGGGCAAAACTATAAATAATCAGACAAAGTATCAAGTATAAGAGCTCAACGCTCTCTTGCTTGGTATAAAAAAGGGCATAAATGAGAACCGCAATAAAACTACTACTTCTTACTCTACTATTTAATATCTTTTTACAAGCTGGAAATTTTGAGAGTGCGATAAAAGACTTAACTGCAAGTAGCTACAGTAAAAAACAAAAAGTTATTGAACAGCTTAGCAGAGAGTATAGTGACAATAAAAACTTGTCAACACTACTGCAAGCGATGCTTAATGGTAAACTCTACTACACAAAAATGGATAAAAAATTTGTAATTGTGCGGAAAAAAGAGGGAGGGAAACTCCACACTGTTGAACTTTTTAATCCAGAGAGCAAAAGTGTAAATCCAAAGAGCCTCTACAAAAAGGTAAAGACAAATAATAGATTAAGAAGTATTATCAGAACTAAACTGGCAGAGCTTAATCTCTTTTCGCCAGATAAAAAGAGACGACTTAAATCGGTGGAGAATATGCTCGAGCATTTAGATAAAGAGTCGGGAGCTCTGATTAATAAGGCATTAAAGAGTGAAAAAGATAGCAAAGTTTTAGCAAAACTAAACGAAGCAAACCTTATTTTAAAAGCAAAACATGGTGATGAAAAAGAGAAACTCCTCGCCGTAAAAAAGATGGGCGCTTACCTTTCGCCTCAAACACTACAGACACTTAAAGAGATAGAATCAAGCACCAAAGATGCAAAACTAAAGAGTGCTGCAAAAAAATCTATCGGCTCTATAGAGGATAGCAAATGGTTCTACTCGATTATAGAGAAGCTCTTTTTTGGCTTGAGTCTAGGTTCAATACTGCTATTGGCAGCCATTGGTTTAGCGATTACATTTGGGGTTATGAAAGTAATTAATATGGCACACGGCGAGCTCATGATGATTGGGGCTTACACCACCTATACGCTCCAGCAGTTGCTTCCTAATTTGATGGAGTATTCGGTCATTATTGCTATACCGCTCGCATTTATCGTTAGCGGTATGGTTGGGATAATTATCGAAAGGCTTGTAATTAGACACCTCTATGGTAGACCACTCGAAACACTGCTGGCGACATTTGGAATTAGCCTCATTCTTCAGCAGTTGGTGCGTAGTATCTATTCGCCGCTTAATCAAGAGGTTAAGACACCCGAGTGGATGAGTGGGGCACTGGAGATTAACAGTGCACTCTCGCTAACTTACAACAGGCTCTATATTGTCCTGTTTGCTATTTTGGTTTTTGCAGCAGTACTCCTGCTTCTTAAGAAGACATCTTTAGGCTTAAAAGTGCGCGCTGTTACGCAAAATAGAGAGATGGCACAAGCTATGGGTATTAAAACAGGCTGGATAGATGCTATGACATTTGGAATCGGCTCTGGAATTGCCGGAGTTGCGGGGGTTGCGCTTAGTCAACTTACCAATGTGGGTCCAAATCTTGGGCAGGCGTATATTGTTGATAGCTTTATGGTTGTTGTATTTGGGGGTGTTGGAAACCTTTGGGGTACACTTATTGGGGCTCTGACACTTGGTGAGATTAATAAATTTATCGAGCCGGTATCGGGTGCAGTATTGGCGAAGGTGATTATTTTGATCTTTATTATTCTATTTATACAAAAACGACCTAGAGGGCTCTTCCCTCAAAAGGGTCGGGATGCACAGGAGTAGTCGATGAGCAAAACAAGAAAACCACTGATTTTACAGATACTGCAAAACGACAGAGGTGGCAAGATAACACTTTCGCTTCTAGCACTGCTGGTCACATTTGTTGCCATATCTAACCTCTTTGTGCCGGTTGGGTCGCCCTTTTATATGTCGACTTATACAGTTACACTGCTTGGTAAATATCTCTCTTTTGCCCTGCTGGCACTGGCACTCGATTTAGTCTGGGGGTATATTGGGATACTAAGCCTTGGGCATGGGGCGTTTTTTGCATTGGGTGGCTACGCATGGGCGATGTATCTTATGCGAGAAATTGGCGACAGAGGCGTCTATGGAAATGCAGAGCTCCCAGACTTTATGGTCTTTATGAATCTAAAAGAGCTCCCATGGTTCTGGTATGGGTTTGACAACCCTCTCTTCGCATTTTTGATGGCAATGTTTGTGCCGGGTCTTTTAGCGTATATATTTGGGTGGCTTGCATTTAGAAGCCGCGTTACAGGGGTCTACCTCTCAATTATCACACAAGCGCTTACTTACGCGCTTATGTTGGCATTTTTTAGAAACGATATGGGCTTTGGTGGAAACAACGGCTTAACTGACTTTAAAGATATACTAGGCTTTTCACTCAAAAGTGATGCAACAAGAGTTGGGTTGCTGATTATCTCTTTTATAGCACTCTTTCTAGGCTACCTGCTTGCGAGATACATTATAAACTCCAAACTAGGCAGGGTCTGTATGGCAATTAGAGACGAAGAGAGTCGTGTACGCTTTATAGGGTATCGGGTTGCACAGTATAAGCTCTTTATCTTTGTAGTCTCAGCAGTTATGGCAGGTGTTGCAGGGGCACTCTATGTGCCACAAGTTGGTATTATTAACCCGGGTGTATTCTCGCCGCTTTTTTCTATTGAGCTGGTAATTTGGGTAGCAATAGGAGGGCGTGGGTCGCTCTATGGTGCAATAATCGGTGCGTTTGTTGTAAACTTTGCAAGCACCTACTTTACGTCAGCATTTCCAGAGATTTGGCTCTACTTCTTAGGGGGTCTTTTTGTGGTAGTAACAATATTTTTACCAAAAGGGGTTGTTGGTCTCTTTGAAAAATTAACAGCTAAAAAGGCTTCGTGATGATAATGCTTAATAGAGAAAACGAAAAGAATGTCGGAGAGCTAATACCGGGTAAAAGTATACTCAGCGTAGATGGAGTAACGGTTAGTTTTGATGGCTTTAAGGCGCTTAATAACCTTAGCTTCTCTATCGAATTTGGGGAGCTTCGTTGTATTATTGGTGCAAATGGTGCAGGTAAATCGACTATGATGGATGTCGTAACAGGAAAAACCAAACCCGATAGCGGAAGGGTCATCTTTGGAGATGCTGTAAATCTCTTAGAGATGGATGAGCCATCTATTGCACAAATTGGTATTGGTAGAAAGTTTCAAAAACCAACCGTTTTTGCACAGCACACTATTTTTGAGAATCTCGAACTTGCACAAAAAGGTGACAAAGGGGTATTTAAAACCCTCTTTGCCAAACTAAGTGGCGAAGAGAAAGAGAAGATAGAGGAGACAATGGAGCTTATTGGTCTGCAGGAATTAGCACACTCGAGCGCTTCTATACTCTCACATGGGCAGAAGCAGTGGCTAGAGATTGGTATGCTGCTTATGCAGAGCCCAAAACTGCTTTTAGTAGATGAACCCGTTGCCGGTATGACACCTGGAGAGGTGGAGAAGACTGGAGAGATTTTGACATCTCTAGCGGGTGAGCACTCGGTTGTGGTTGTAGAGCACGATATGGAGTTTATCCGAAGTATTGCACGAAAAGTTACAGTACTGCACGAAGGGAGTGTCTTGGCGCAAGGGAGTATGAAGGCGATTCAAGAGAATGAAAAAGTTAGAAAAGTCTATTTGGGAGAGTAGTATGTTAAAAGTAGAAGAGCTCAACCAGTTCTATGGACAAAGCCATACACTGTGGGATTTAAGCATCGAGTTAGAGAGTGAAAAGACAACCTGTATTATGGGGAGAAACGGAGTTGGAAAGACAACACTGGCAAAGTCTATTATGGGTCTGCTACCTCTTAAAAGTGGAAAAATTATCTATGATGGTGTAGATATTGCGCCACTAAGTAGCGACAAGAGAGCCGGGCTTGGAATAGGCTATGTTCCGCAGGGTAGAGAGATTTTCTCTAACCTGAGTGTCAAAGAGAATTTAGAGATTGGCTTACTTGGCAACCGCAACAGACTAAAAAAAGTACCCGAAAAGATATATGAACTCTTTCCAGTGCTTAAAGATATGCTTAAGAGAAAAGGGGGAGACCTCTCGGGTGGGCAGCAGCAGCAGCTAGCTATCGGCAGGGCTCTATGCCTGGAGCCAAAGCTTCTAATTCTCGACGAACCAAGCGAGGGAATACAACCAAACATTGTGCAACAAATCGGTGGTGTTATTGACTACCTAACCAAAGAGGAGCAGTTAACTGTTATGATTGTTGAACAAAAGCTCCCATTTGCAAGAAAGTATGGAGACAACTTCTATATTTTAGAGCGTGGAAGTGTTGTTGCTGGTGGCGAGATGGAGGAGTTGGATGATACAATAGTTAAGCAGTATCTCTCTGTCTAATCTTTGGGCAGAAAAAGTTTAAAATTGCTGCTATACTGTTAGGTAAAGATATTAACTGGGTTAAGGGTAAAGGAGTTTTGTGAGTATTCATCTCTCGTTTCAAGATAATCTTTTTGCGCTAAAGAGGCTACGTCTGCCTACTAGATACTACCACTTTAGAGATGAACAAAACTACATAAAGCTCGTAAGCATTGGGGAGGGGATATTCCCTAAAGACAGGATATCTACTGTTGTGAAGCTAGAAAATTCAGATTTACTGTTGGCAACAGAGTCTGCTACAAAAGTCTACCCAAGTAAAAAAGAGTTTGGAATTAATAGAATTGATATCCAGCTGCAAGCATCTAATTTAGAGTATATCAATGATGAGCTTATTCTCTATAAAGATGCAAAGTTCTTGCAACTTTTGCGTATCCGCGCAGATAGTGAGTCGACCTTTTTTTATGGAGATATCTTAAGCCACGGCAGAAGTTATGAGTATTTTGATTTCGATACGATGGCAGCAAAAAACAGTTTCTACTGTGATGGAAGGCTTGAGTATCTTGAAAAATATACCAAAAGCGGCGAAAATGTAAAGAGCTATACGCAGCAGAGCTTTAATAAACACTCTCTGTTTGCCAAAATATATGTGAAAACGCAAGATAACGAAGCTTTTTTGGAGCGCTTGGAAAAAGAATGTTTTACCAGTTTTGCATTGAGCTCTAATAAAGAGATGCTTATTGGAGTGATAAGTCAAAACAGTATGCAGGCTCTAAAGTCACAGCTTTTGGCAGCGTGGGAGCTCTATAGGCTCTTGCTTGGCAAGCGTAAATTTAATTTAGGAAAAGAGTAATGGAATTTGGTTTACTACTTATTTTTTGGTATGGCGTGCTTCACGCTTTTGGTCCCGACCACTTAACGGCAATTGCAGATTTCTCTATCGGAAAATCGAAGAGAAAGACGCTTCTGATAACAACGGCTTTTGCTTTTGGGCATGGTGTAATGCTATTTCTCTTTGCAAAACTTTTGGAGCACTTTAGTATCTCTGATGAGATTATGGCGTATGGAGATACGATTAGCTCCTCTGTTATTATTGCCATGGGGCTCTACCTGCTCTACTTGGCACTTAGCGGAAGGGTGCGTGTGACAAAACATATGCATGAGGGGCAGGAGCATATACATATCAGCACCTCCAAAGTGCATAGCCATGACGGCAAAGAGAGCAGTGGTGCATTTGCTATGGGTGCGCTGATGGGCATGGGTGGTGTGCGCGGTATGCTTATTACGCTTAGTGCTATTGGGAGCCACCATGTAGGGCTTGAGCTTGTTTTAGCATTTGTAGCAGGGGTGAGTGTGGTATTTATCGCCTTTGGCTATCTGCTTAACTTTGTCAACGAGCACCTTTTGGAGTCGCAAGAGCGAATACGCGGAGTATTTGGAGCTTTGGGGATTGTATCGATCGCCGTAGGTGCCAATATGGTCTTATCTTAAACCCGGATAAAAAGGAGGAGTGATGTTTTTAACAAATCGTGAACAAGAGAAACTAATAATCTACACTGCCAGCAAACTGGCACTAGAGAGAAAAGAGAGAGGCTTAGAGCTAAACTACCCAGAAGCGGTAGCTATTATCAGCAGCTTTATACTAGAGGGTGCAAGAGATGGCAAAAGCGTTGCAGAGCTGATGGTAGAAGCAACGCAGGTACTCAAGGCCGAGGATCTCTTACCTGGTGTTGCCGAGATGATAGAGATGGTACAGACCGAAGCGACCTTTAAAGATGGCACAAAGCTCGTAACTGTGCACAACCCCGTGCCAACTGTTGGTGGTGGTGTGGTTGCAGGTGAGTATCTTATCGACGATGGGGAGATTGAGCTTAATGCGAAGAAAGATGCAGTGCGAGTAGAGGTTAAAAACAGTGGAGATAGACCGGTACAAGTTGGTTCGCACTACCACTTTTTCGAAGTAAACTCAGCACTGGACTTTAAGCGAGAAGAGGCGTACGGAATGCGGCTGAATATTCCTGCAGGAACATCGGTGCGTTTTGAACCGGGCTCGAGTAAAGAGGTGTCGCTTGTAGCCTTTGGCGGCAAGCGATATATCAGTGGTTTCAACGGCTTGGTAGAGGGGTATCTTGATGATGCAGATACTCGGGAGAAAGCGATGAAAAACCTTGAACACTTTTTGGCAGAAAGCAAGTAGGAGAGAGCAATGTATAAAATTTCGAAATCAAAATATGCAGCGATGTATGGTCCAACGGCTGGAGATAGATTTAGACTTGCTGATACAGAGCTAATCGCGAGAATAGAGAAGGACTACACTATCTATGGAGAAGAGTCAAAATTTGGCGGAGGCAAGACGATACGAGATGGTATGGCACAATCACCAACTGCTGGTGATGAGGTGTGTGACCTGATTATTACCAATGCCACCATTATCGACTTTAGCGGTATTATTAAAGCAGATATCGGCATCAAAGATGGTCGTATACACGCCATTGGCAAGTCTGGAAACCCCAACAATACCGATGGCATTACAGAAGGTTTAGAGATTGGTGCCAACACAGAGATACTCTCAGCAGAAGGTAAAATAATCACAGCTGGTGGGATAGATAGCCATATACACTTTATCTCTCCTGGGCAGATAGATGAGGCACTCGCAAGTGGTATAACCACCATGATAGGTGGTGGAACTGGACCCAATACAGGCACCAACGCCACCACCTGTACCCCCGGCGCGTTTCATATAGAAAAGATGATAGAGTCTATCGATAGCCTGCCCCTGAACTTTGGTTTTATGGGAAAAGGAAATAGTTCGAATTATGATGCCCTAAAAAGCCAAGTCGAAGCTGGTGCTATGGGCTTAAAACTGCATGAAGATTGGGGAACCACCCCTAATGCTATCGATACCTGCCTTAAGGTCGCGGATGACCTGGATGTGCAGGTGGCTATTCATACCGATACGCTTAATGAGTCGGGCTTTGTTGATAACACTGTTGGTGCGTTTAAGGGGCGCACCATTCACACCTTTCACTCCGAGGGTGCCGGTGGTGGTCATGCCCCCGATATCATGAAAGTCGCCGGGCTAGCGAATATTTTGCCATCTTCTACCAATCCAACGCTGCCTTATACCAAAAACACCATCGAAGAGCACTTGGATATGTTGATGGTTTGCCACCACCTAAGCCCAAAAATTCCCGAAGATATCAGCTTTGCCGAGAGTAGAATACGGGGCAAAACCATTGCAGCAGAGGATGTGCTGCACGATATAGGTGCAATCTCGATGACCAGTTCGGACTCGCAGGCGATGGGAAGAGTGGGCGAGGTTATTACCCGTACCTGGCAAGTCGCACACTCAATGAAGGTGCAGCGAGGAGCACTTAAAGAGGACAGTGAAAGAGATGATAATAACAGAATTAAGCGTTACATTGCAAAATATACCATCAACCCGGCAATTGCCTGCGGTATTGATGAGTATGTCGGCAGTGTCGAAGTGGGAAAAATGGCAGATTTGGTGCTTTGGAACCGTGCCTTTTTTGGTACGAAGCCGGAGATTATTATCAAAGGCGGTTTTATAGCATTGGCTATGATGGGCGACTCGAATGCCTCTATCCCAACGCCGGAGCCCAACAGTTACCGAGCGATGTTTGGAAGCCTTGGCAAAGCCCCGGCACGCACCGCTGTTACCTTTGTCTCGCAAGCGAGCTTAGATGGTGGATTAGTGGAGAAATTGGCACTTGAGAAAGAGCTTGTGGCAGTTAAAAACACACGTAAAATAAGAAAAAAAGATATGAAGCTTAATGACTTTACAGGAGATATTAGCGTGGATCCGGAGACTTACGATGTTACAGTAGATGGGGAGCTTATAGAGTCTACATATCAGGAAGTGTTGCCGATGGCAAGAAACTTCTTTCTATTTTAGGAGAAAAAATGATCAAAAAAATGGTAGCGATAGAGAGAGAAGGCGAAGCAGTAGATAGTGTAGAGCTCTCGTGGTTCGATATGCAAAAACCAAACCTCACAGCTGTTTCGCAAAAGGGGGTCAATTTTATTGTAAAAGCAAAGTTTACGCATCTGCACGAGGGAGATATTTTAGTCGGTGAAGATGGATACAGTGTCTCGGTAAAGCGAGGTAAAGATACTCTTTATAATTTTTACTTTTATGATGCGCTGACCTTTGCAAAAACTGCCTACGAAATCGGCAACCGGCACCAGCCCATCGAGATAGAGCCATTAGCTATAAGAGTACTCAACGATATCTCACTCGAAGATATTATTAAGAGTTGCCAGAGTGATGCAAGTGTAGAGGTTGAGAAGATAGAAGATTACTTTAAGCCCAATGGTAAAGCACACCATAGCCACTAAGGCGCTTGCCCGCTTTGGGCAGCTTCTCGATAGCAGTTTCCCTAGCGGTGCGTTTGTCCATTCATTTGGCTTGGAGCCCCATATTGCATTGGGTCAAGTTACAACGATAGGGGAGCTACAAGAGTTTTTACAGAAGCTAATTATGCACCAGTACCAGGGTTTGGAGTTTGTGTTTATCTCCAGAGTCTATGGAGCACTACAGAAAGAGTCTCTGCCACTTCTGATACGTGAAGATAGAAACTTTACCGCCATGGCATCGTATGCTTTTGCCAAAGCCTCTTGTGATATCGGCAGAAACTATACCAAGCAGATAGCACCGCTGAGTAAAGAGTTGTTAAGTCAGGACTACTTTAATGCGGTACAAAGTGGTGTAACAAGCGGAAACGAGCTGGCAGTACTGGCGTGCTACGCCTTTGAGTTGGGGATTGAAAAGGAGCTATTTACGCTGTTGTGGTGCAAAAAGAGCCTTTCAAACATTGCAGCTGCTGCTCTGAAGATATCGAGAATCCAGCCTAGCCAAATACAGCAGATGCTCTTTGGTTTTGATGATACTCTAGAGGTATACATAGAGCAGCAGAGCTGCCACTACAGCAACTTTAACCCTCTTTTTGAAGAGGTGATTTATCAGCACCAAAATTTAGAGCCAAAACTCTTTGTAACCTAAGCGACAATAAGGAGAGAGATATGAGTATCAAAATAGGAGTAGCAGGCCCTGTGGGGAGCGGAAAAACATCGATTATAGAGCAGTTAACAAACTCTCTGCAGAAGCGCTACACTGTAGGAATTGTCACCAATGACATCTACACAAAAGAGGATGCTGATTACCTAAAGAGAAACCTGGAAATTCAGAGCGATGCCATTATCGGTGTAGAGACAGGCGGATGCCCCCATACCGCTATACGAGATGACATCTCAGCCAACCAAAAAGCAGTAGAAGATTTAGAGAGTAGCTTTCATCCCGATATCCTATTTGTCGAAAGTGGCGGCGACAATCTAAGTGCAACATTCTCGTATGAGTTAATAGACTACTATATATATATTATCGATGTAGCCCAAGGCGGTGACATCCCCAGAAAAAAAGGAGCCGGATTGCTCTTTTGCGACCTTTTGGTAGTAAACAAAACCGACCTCGCCCCCTATGTTAATGTAGACTTAGAGCAGATGCAAACCGATGTAAAAAGCAACCGAAAAAATAAACCCTACACCTTTGTAAGCAAGAAGGATCAGAGTACGATCAAAGAGATAGAAGCTTGGATAGAGTGTTTGATGTAGTGCTGAAGTGAAGTTTAAACCCAGGTTTTGCATTAGAGATTACTCAACTCTGCAATCTCTATTGCGAAATCCGGGTTTAAACTACACACAAATCCACGCAAAGGTGTTATAATTGTTATCATAATTATAGTGAAGGAGTGTGGATTATGGTAGATGAGAGGGTTGAGTATATTTTAAATGATATTAAAATGTGTTCTCCTGGGCAGACTGAGTTTTATCAGGCGGCACAGGAGGTATTGGAGTCTATTAGACCGCTGCTTGAGTGTGAGAGTAAATATTTTGATAATAATATTTTAGAGCATATTGTTGTACCAGAGAAAACAATTATCTTTCGGGTTAACTGGTTGAATGACAGTAATAAAGTAGAGACAAAACTTGGATATAGAGTGCAGTTTAACTCGGCTATAGGACCCTATAAAGGTGGGCTTCGTTTCCACCCGACTGTTAATTTGGGAACTGTGAAGTTTTTAGGCTTTGAGCAGATTTTCAAAAACTCTTTGACGGGGCTTCAGATTGGTGGCGCAAAGGGTGGCAGTAATTTTGACCCCAAAGGCAAGAGCGACGGAGAAGTGATGCGCTTTTGCCAAGCTTTTATGTCTGAGCTCTATAAACATATTGGGTATAACCACGATGTACCAGCAGGCGATATCGGTGTAGGTGCCAGGGAGATTGGGTACCTCTTTGGGCAGTATAAAAAGATTACCGGCGAGTTTAATGGTGCACTTACTGGCAAAGGGATTGAGTGGGGCGGCTCTTTGGCAAGAAAGCAGGCAACGGGATATGGCTCAGTCTATTTTGCACAAGAGCATCTTGAGAGTTATGGTAACTCCTTAGAGGGAAAAGTGTGCACTGTTTCTGGCTCTGGAAATGTGGCAATCTATACAATAGAGAAGCTAATCCATGTGGGTGCAAAACCGGTGGCATGTAGTGATTCTCAAGGTACAATTTACCATGCGGCGGGACTAGACGTTGCCTCTTTAAGAGCTGTAAAAGAGATACAGAGAGAGTCGTTAAAGAGTTACGCCAAGATTCATCCTGACGCAAAGTATATTGATGTTGCGCACTATCCGAAGGGCGGGCATGCTATTTGGCATATACCATGTGACGCAGCATTTCCGAGTGCTACGCAGAATGAGTTGACACTTCTTGATGCAAAAGAGTTGGTGAAAAATGGTTGTATTTTGGTAAACGAGGGGGCAAACATGCC
>JANTGQ010000006.1 GCA_024762845.1 Nitratifractor sp.
TACTTCTGATTTACCAAGTGCTTTCATTCCACCATCTGCTCCGTGACAACTTACACATTTAGCGTATAATGCTTTTCCTGCATCTCCTGCTGGTGCAGCTGCTGCTGTTGCGTTTGCTTCTGTAGCGTTACCTTCTGCAGCCATAGCTACACCACACGCTAAAATTAGTGATAATGCGATTTTTTTCATTACGATCTCCTTATATTTTTATGACGATATTATAGCACTTAAAGATGAAATTAATGTGAATTTTTAATACTTACTTTAAATTTCCTTTAATTTTATAATCATGCCAAAACTTATCAATCAGTTTTTTTAATATTTCATCATCAATTCCAATTGGTTTAAGTGGTATATATTTCTCTAAAAACTCTTCATCCATAACAGAAGATGTTTGACTGGGGTTTTTACAATAGTAAAAGAGTGCTGTTTTAAAATTCTTCTCTCCTCCATAAACCAAAAGTGCTTTCATAAAAGTTTTTCGCAAACTTATATTTTTACTTCTATGACACTCAACACAACTCTCATTCGCATATATAAACGAAGAGAGTACAATCATCATAAATATATTTTTTACCATCTAACCCATACCTTTGTACCAATACTTTTTTCAGACTCTATCTCTACAGTGTAGTTGTATTTTTTTGCAATCGAGTATACTATATTTAACCCTATCCCAAATCCGCCTTCACTACTGTTAAAACGTCTATATCGTTCAAAAACCAGCTCTATCTCATCTTTACTAATTCCCACACCTGTATCACCAATTTTTAGAAATTCATGATTCAACTCAATATCAATTTTACCACCTACTCTGTTATATTTGATGGCATTTGATAAAATATTATCTATCATCCGTTCCAAAAGAGCTTTCTCTGCCAAGAGTTCAACATTGTCAAGATTACAGCTAACTTCGATCTTCTTCGACTCTAAATGTAGACTGAAGTACTCTAGCCTCTCTTCTAAGATAACTTTTATATTATATTTCTCTATACTCTCTTTATCGTCAGTAGTTAAAATTGTAAGTTTTAAATCTTTATAAATTGTCTCAAGCGTCTTTGATGCAATCTGTATTCTCTTTATCTTCTTCACCTCTTTTTCGCAAAGAGGGCTCTCCTGTATCATCTCTATGTTGGTATTTATTATACTAATTGGTGTATTTATCTCATGTGTAGTATCTTTTATAAAGTTATCCAAAAGCTCAATAGAGTCCTGCATTGGTTTGATAAAGAGCTTTGCCAGGTAGTACCCAAGCAATAGCAGCACTAAAAATGACAATGAACCATAGAGGATAATATTTCTAATTACTGCCAATAGAAGCTCACGATTTTTAGGAACTTCAATAAATAGGTATTTTGCACCAAGATAGTAGTCACTCAAAGTTGCTACATAGATAGCGTAATTTTTTGTAAAGTAAAAATTCGTATTAAATTTAATCTCATTACTCTTAAGGGTCGAGAATATCTCTTGATACTCCAGATCATAAATTGCGCTGTTAAAGCGCTCATCACGAGGGTATTTATTATATTTTGGAAAGTGATTATGTAGCCATTTTAGACGCTTTATCTGTAAAACACTAAACTCTTGCATTAAACTTTTATATTGTAGTTCAATCTTTTCACTACTACTTTTATAGTATATAATAGAGACAGCACTAAGCAGCGTCGCCGTTAACAGAATATAAATAGCCAGGAATCGACGAAAACTCTTCTTTTCACTCTCTTCCAATGTATCTATATCCTCGTTTTTTAATGCTCTCAATAGACTCTTTTGGCAAAACTTTTCTCAAATTTTTTATATAAGTTCTTAAAGAGCTGTCACTCGGTGTCTCATCATACTCCCACACTTGATTAAAGATAACTTCATGTGATAAAATCTCATTTGGATGAAGTAGAAAAAGTTCTAAAAGTTTTGCCTCTTTATTACTAAGCTTTTCTGTTACACCTTTTGAGATAATCTCGCCAGATTCTCGATTAAACTGGCACTCCGATGTAATTTTAATAAAATTACTCTCTTTATTGTAACGCTTTAAGATAGCCTCAACTCGTATCTTTAACTCTTTAAGAGAAAAGGGTTTTTTAATATAATCTTCAGCACCCTGCCCAAAGCCTCTCTCTATATCTTCAATTGTATCACGAGCCGTAATAAAGACAACAGGAGTCTTTACCCCAAACTCGCGAATAGAGTGCAGTAGTTCAAAACCATTAAGATTTAAGACATTTACATCTAAAAGAATAAGGTCAAACTTCTTTTCATAAAGAGTTGATTCTGCCTCAAGACCATCAATTTCAGATGTTACAATATAGCCAGACTCTTCGAAAAAATCTACAAGAGTCTCGTTAAGGCTTAAATCGTCTTCTAATAAAAATATTTTACTACCTATAGACACATAAACAACCTACTGAAACTGAGACAGAAGTTGAATAATCTGCTCTCTACTTAAGGCACCAGATACCCTATGTACTTCGACCCCATTTTTAAAGATAACCATTGTTGGAATAGATTGTATACCAAACTGTGCAGATATTTGCTGATTCTCTTCGGTATTTACTTTAACAAACTGTACTTTAGGCGAGAGCTCTCTACTAGCCTGCTCAAAGTTAGGTGCCATCATTCTACATGGTCCACACCATGGTGCCCAAAAATCCACAATTACAGGAACAGTACTGTTTTGTAATATATAGTTAAAATCTGCTCCATTAGCCTCTATAGGTTTTGCATTTAATAGTGAACTTCCACACCCTCCGCAATTGGCTTTAGAGTACCTCTCTTTTAATGGAAGTCTGTTGACTTTTTTACACTTGGGACATATAAATTGAATACTACTCATAGAATCTCCTCATCTTTATTATTTTTATATATTAGACTTCTTGCAAAGCTATATAAGTGACTCTATTATATATGATATTCTCTCATAGTAGCTGGTACTTAGGTAGCAATTCCTATAAATACTTTCTAAAATTACTAAGATGTAGTAGTTTTAGAAAAAACTCAGAATTGGAAGAAAGGCTAAGCAGCCTTTTTATCCTCTTTTTTCTTTTTATCTTTTTTAGACTTCTCTTTTTTAGATTTAGCTTTACTATCTTTCTTAGTATCACTCTTTTTTTCATCTTTTTTAGATTTCGCTTTGCTCTCTTTTTTAGAGTCACTTTTCTTAGCATCTTCTTTTTTGGCAGCACTCTTTTTAGAACTATCTTTTTTAGCAGAACTCTTTTTCGTTGTCTTTTTACTACTCTTCTCCCCATTTAAAACATCTTTTAAAATATTTTGTGCAATAACTTCACCAATACCTTTTACTTGCATTAAATCTTCAGATGTCTTTAACTTGTTTTTCTTACGATACTTAATGATTGCGTCAGCTTTTGCTTCGCCAACACCTTTGATCTTTAAAAGATCCTCTTTAGAAGCAGTTTGAGGGTTTAATGCAAACAGTAAACCAAAGCCTAACAGTAGTGAAACAATACTCTTTTTCATTTTCATCCTTTAATAATTTATACTTCTATTATATATAAAAATCTTAAAGTTATTGTGAAATATTGCATATAAGTATAAATAAATGCGAAAAAATAGTAATAGACTTAGATAAGAAGCTTATCTATAAGTAAGCTTTAAAAAAGAGAAATATCGAGTCAAAGAAAAACTAATCTCTTTGATTTCTTAAGTATGTAGGTGTATCGTAGTAACTTTCGTTTTCACCACCAACAACTTTTATAACATTTGGTCTTGCCACCTCTTTAGTTTTGTTTGCTGCTTTAGAGACTTTTGTATCGTTATTAGTAGTATCAACTTTAAGGCTCTCCTCTTGCTCAAAACCAGTTGCTACAATTGTAATACTCACTTCATCTTCCGGCAGTGACTCATCAGTAGTTGTTCCAAAAATCACACTTGCATCTTCATCAGCATACTCTTCTATAATTCCCATCGCTTCAGAGATTTCAAAAAGCGGATAATCCGGATGAATTTTAAAGTGTACCAATACACCTTGTGCACCTTTAATAGAGATATCACCTAGTAGTGGAGAGCTAATAGCTTCGTTAGCTGCATCACGCGCTGCATTTTGACCATCCGACTGACCAACACCCATCAATGCTAAACCTCTATGGCTCATAACAGTTCTAACATCTGCAAAGTCAAGGTTAATATCACTAGAAGAGTGTGAAATAATCACATTTGATATACCAGAAACAGCCTGTGCCAAAATATCATCAACTAATTTAAAACTCTCTTTAACGCCAAGGTTTTTCTCTGCTATAGAAAGAATTCTCTCATTGTGAATTACAATAATAGAGTCACTCATCTCTTTTAACTCGCTCAAACCTAAATCAGCAAGTTTGGTTCTCTTTCTTCCTTCAAATTTAAAAGGAGTAGTTACAACAGATACAGTTAAAGCCCCAGCTTCTCTTGCGGCTCTGGCAACAACAGGTGCTGCACCTGTTCCAGTACCCCCACCAAGACCAGCAGCGATAAATACCAAATCTGAGCCACCAATAGCCTCTTTTATCTCTTCGTATCCCTCTTCAGCAGCTTCACGCCCTTTATCTGGAACCATACCACATCCACGTCCACGAGAGACATTTTTACCAATCTGAATTTTATATGGTGCCATTGATGAGTCTAGTGCTTGTGCATCTGTGTTTGCAGATACTAAACCAATACCACTGATTTTCTTAGAAACCATATGGTTTATCATGTTACCGCCGCCGCCGCCAACACCAATTGCTTTAATTACAGCTCCCTCTGCAGGTGTCAAACTATTATCCATCACTTCTATCTCAAAATTATCCATCTCTTCTCCTTCTTAATACTAAAATAGTTGTTTAATCCAATTTTTAATTTTGCTTACAAAATCACTCTTCTCTTCATCAAACCCTGCAAGATCAGTAAAGACAATTGAGTCTTTACTACTCTTATTGGTACCATCGATAACTCTGTAGTCACTCTCTTCAACACTGTTAGCCGCTGTTGCCCCAAGTCTAATATCTCCCAAACTATCTTGCTCCTCCTTTTGATGAAGTAATCTTTTTTTATTATCAATCTCATACTGAGTATGTTTACCAGATTTATAGAGTAAAAGCCCAATGACCGTTGCACTCTCTGGACCCTTAAGTGCATCCGAGAGACCCTTTAAAGGTTTTGGCAATCCAACTCTTACTGCAACACCAGGAAAGACTGACTGAGCAAACTCTCGAAGGTGTTTTAGCTTTGTCATACCGCCAGTAAGCACAATACCGGCACCAATACTATTTTTTAATCCACTCTTCTCGAGGTATTTAGAGAGAATCAACAAAGACTCTTCTACCCGTGCCACTATGACATTGTGAACAATCTTTAAAGGTACAGAGTTTTTATTCTCTTCATCACCAATAATAGGTAACTCAAAGATATCATCACTCACCTCAATTAAATCACCATGACCTGTTTTTACACTCTCCGCAATATGTAGTGGTGTATGGAGTGCAATTGATATATCATTAGTAATATGGTTAGAGCCAACTGGTAAAAACCCATTATACCGAAGCGAATTGCCTTTAATTACAGACAGACTGCTTGTTTGACCACCCATATCGATTACTGCTACACCAAGCAGCTTTTCATCATTACTCAGTGTTGAAATAGCAGAAGCATAACTGTCAAGTACAATAGATTCAACCTCCAATCCGGCTGAAACAATAGCTTTTTTTACATTACTAAGGCTAGATTTTTGAGCAATAACTATATGTGTCTCTACCTCCATACGAGTAGCATTCATACTGTATGGATCCTCTATATTTGTTTGCTCATCTACCTTAAAGTTATAAGGAAGCACGTGAAGAATCTCATAATCTTTTGGTATATCAGCATTGTAAAGAGCTGTCTCCATGACTCTGTTAATCTCTTTTACAGTTATATCCTTTTGCGGGATATTAACAATACCTACAGAGTTGGTATTTTTTGTGTATGCACTAGATATAGAAACAACAGCCTGTGCAATATTGTTACCAGCAATTCTTCGAGCATCACTCACCGCTTGCCGTATAGACTTTGATGCTAAATCAATATTTGTGATAATACCTTTTTTAACACCATTAGACCTCGCAAAGCCATGACCTAATACTTTAATTTCGCCAAACTCATCTATCTCTGCAATTACAGCTTTTATAGCCATAGACCCAATATCAATAGCTAGTATTGTGTTACTCATTGAAGACCCTTTACATACAGTTGTGTACTATACTTTTGCGAAAGCTCTTTTAGCAGGTTGCTATCTAGCTCACCAGTTTTAATTGCCGCAATCTCCTTATCTAAAGTCCCAACTGTGCTACTCTTCTCCAATAGTTTTTGTTCCACAACTTCATACACAACGACGCCATCACTTACAGTAACTTTATCTATTTTCTTTGCACTACCAAAAATATACCGTATAAACTTCATACTATCTTGAGGTGTCAAATCTGGTATAGTCTGAAATTTAGAGAGTGTTAAAAACTCATTTACACTGCTAGTTAGTTTTTCTGGGCTTTTTTCTAAACTCTTAGCGAGCTTCTCTAGCTTTTTACTCTTTTTAATCTGCAAATACTCTTTTTCGACTAATGGTTTAGCCTCTTCAAAACTCATCTCTTTTGGATCTATCTTTTTAAGTAGATGAATTGTATAGTATCTATTGCCAACAACCTGTGGTTTTAGGTAACTATCAATCTTTGCACTCTTAATAAGTTTCCATGCTTCAACTGGCAAAGTACTATTCCCCTCATCTATTATACTCCTCTTTGTTGCAGCAAGTTTCCCTTTTTTAAATCTGTTTCTATCAAGAATTGCCTGTTTTTTCAGTTTTTTGAGCGTTAAATCTTTTTTAACACTTTCGATAGAGCTATTAAAGTCAATGAGCTTACCCTCTTTATCTATATAGTTAAAACTATTCTCTTTATAAAAATCCTCTAAATCTTTTTTCGTCAGATTCATATTTTCAGCTTTTGTAACAAGCCACTCTAGCTCATATTGAGTTTTGGTCAAATAGTTGATTCTGTTTTTTTCCCAATAGCTTTTAAGTTCACTTTGATCTACCGATACATTCACATCGCTACTTTTAAGCAGTTTATATCGTATCTTATCTGCAATGTTAAAGGTGGACTCCATAGCTTTTTTCTCTAAAGGTAAAGGTTTAGCATGAATAAGAGTGATTAGTTTTCTAACACGCAACTCATCTGCTATTATAGACTCAAAATCTTTTGCTTTCAATCCTCGTGCTCTTAAAAAGTTTTCATATATCGATTTATCAATATTCCCATCTTTATCTTTTAAAATATCAAACTTCTCAATCTCCTGAGCAACCTCTTTTTCTGAAACTATAACTCCATACTCATTTGCCATATTTAAGAGAAGAGCTTCGTTATATAGATTTCGAAATGCTTTTTTTTCTAAACCTAAACTTTTAGCCTTCTCTTTGTCAAAATTGTTAGCACCTAACTTTTGCGCATACTGATTATAGAGATTACTATAGGTAAATTGATACTTTACTTTAGATACCGGGACATCACCCACTTTTGCAATCGAGTTGGACTTTACCCCAAAATTAACACTCCCCCAACCAACAAAACCTGCACCAATAAATGCAATTGTTGCTACCCAAATTGTAATAACTAGATATTTATTGTTGTGCTGCATCCACGAGATCATATAAAAAAGCCTTTGTTTTATTTTTATACTAAAAAGCATAACTTTTAGAAGTTTAACCTATTTAATATTAATCTCTCTTTATTGTCAATAATATTTGATAAAAATTTTGCTTTTTTTGTCAACTTTTTTATCAATCATTTGATACTATGATATTATTTAATACCATTGAATGGATTTTCAAGAAATTTTATTAAAATTGTAAATGCTTTTACAGATATTGACTAAAAATTTACAACTATGTAACATAGTGTAACGTTGCCCATCTTATGAACAACTCTTCGATAGTAAGTTTAACCTAAAGTTATTATTACTTCAATTTGAGTATTGAAGAGAGGAATCCACCAGACTCTTTTAAACGGTTAATATGTTTCGATGCACGAACCGAACCAACTTCAAAAGCCTTTTCATATAATTTTAGTGCAACTTTTTTATCTTTAGGTACACCCAAACCATATTCGTAAAATTGAGCCAAATCACAAACTGCTTCGGGATAAAAGTCTGTTGATAGTCTTTTGATTATTTCAAATGACGCTTGCAGGTTGCGTTGTAAAACTTTTCCGTTAAAAAGCTCTCTAGCCAATCGAAACTGTGCTAATTTAGAGTCACTAGCTCCAGCTAATAGAATCACCTGCGCTGCTCTTGCTAAATCATTTTTGCCAGCGAAGTAGTCGTACTCCTCTAAAAAGCTTTCGATATCTTTTTGAGTATAGCTACTCTTTGCAATATTTTTTAAGAACTTAATTACAACTTCTACCCAGACATCACTCTCTTTTATTGGTGGATATATTTTAAAAAATTGTCTATATTTCTCTTCTATATGTGGAATTGGTGGATATATTTTATCTTCGTTGCGTTTATCTACTCTAGTCTCAGCACTGCTTGCTACACTATCAGCTGAACTGCTCCCCTTTTCACCCTTACTCACTTTATCTGTCTGCTCTTTTGCTACTATTTGCTCTGCACTCTCTGGTACACTCTTGATTTTGCTCGCACCTGCATCACTTAACTCTTCTTCATTGCTAGTATTTTCACTCTTACTAACAGCTAAGGTAGATCTACTATTACTTTTTTCTTCTTCAACATTAACGTTGCTTCTAACTTCTACACTCTCCTGAGCTTTCTCCTTATTATCACTCTTATCTTTTCTTGCAAACTTCTCTCTTAATGTTTTATATTTTGATAATACTTTTGTTCTCTTCTCTTTCTCTTTTTTCCCTAAAACATTAGCACTAATCTCATCTAACGGTACATCTTGGTGCGCACTCTCTACTAATGTATTTAACTCTTCCTCTTGGCTTGCTGCTTTACTCTCTTTTGCCACTTTTTGCTCTTTTGGTGGCTCTACCTTAAGCAACTCTTCTCGTTTACTTTTTTCTTGGTTACTCTCTCTACTCTCTTCTATAGCTTTTGTAAAGGTTTCTAAATCTTCTTGGGTATACGCCTGTGCCCGATAATCATTTATTGTCTCTTTTGCCAGTGGACTCATTCTTAGCATATCTTCTACATCAAGAACCTGCTCACTCTCTTCACTACTCTCAAGCAGGTCTGAAGAGGCAAAATGTTCACTTTGATATTTTTTAATCAGATAGAGTGCTTGCCTGTAGTTATTACCCTCTAAAAGTGCAATAATTTCATCTAATTGGCTACTCTTCTCTTTTTTTAGAGATTTTGCCTGCAGCTCAATACCCTCTCTATCTCCAACTGTAGCTAAAAGTTTGATAACTTCAAGTCTCACTTCTATATCTTTTGCTTCCATTCCATACACCTTTTAAGATTATGACAATAAACTGTAAATATTAAATTTATTGTTATAATACCATATAGTTGGTACTTTATATCTTATAATATTATCGATTTTGACACTAATTTACTAAATTTTGTCAATTGTCAATCAACTTTACACTAGCTTTTCTTCTAGCCAGTATTAAAAATAGTTCTACCCCAAACTGATACCAACAAGCCATTTTAGAGGTGCCCTTAATTCTAATTTGGTATTATACCATTAAAAAAGAGTTACGATTGAAAAATGTTGACACAGTGCCACATATTCCAGTTTTGCTTAATGAAGTACTAGAAGGCTTTAGCAAAATCAAAGATGGTACACTTATTGACTGTACGCTTGGTTACGCAGGGCACTCCAGTTCTATTTTACAACATTTCTCCAACATTAGACTCATAGGTATCGATAGAGATGATGAAGCCTTAAAGTTTAGTGCTAACCGTCTCAAAAAATACCTAGATAGAGTTACTCTACTAAAGGGTAGTTTCTCATCGCAACTTGAAGAGATAGATTTTAACAATATAACTGCACTACTAGCAGATTTTGGTGTCTCCTCTTTGCAACTAGATAAAAGGGAGAGAGGCTTTAATTTTGATAGCGAGATACTCGATATGCGAATGGACCAGAGAGAGAGTTTTAGTGCGTACGAGCTGGTCAACAGTTACTCACAAGAGATGCTAGAAGATATTTTTAAAAGATATGGGGAAGTAAGAGAGTACAGAAAAGTTGCCTCTGCAATTGTGAAAAAGAGAGAGCTTTCGCCTATTAATAGTAATCAGGAACTCTCAGAACTTATTAAAACTATTGTACGTAAAACAGGAAAAACACACCCAGCTACACTCTATTTTCAAGCTATACGTATAGAGGTAAACCAAGAGCTAGAAGAGATAAATTCACTTCTGGATATTCTGGAAAATAAGAAGCCCAAAGGCGCAATCATCGCTCTTATTACCTTTCACTCTTTGGAAGACAGATTGGTAAAGCAGCGTTTTAGAAAGTGGTCTAAGAGCTGTATTTGTCCGCAAGATGCTATGCGCTGTAGTTGTGGGAATAATCATAATTTAGGAAAAGAGCTCAATAGAAAACCAATAGTCGCAACCAGTAGCGAGATAAAAGAGAACCCAAGAAGCCGCAGTGCCAAACTTCGGCTCTTTCAATTCAAAGCATAAGGTTTAAATATGCGTAGTAAAACTGTTATTACTCTGCTGATAATTGCAACAATACTCCTTTTAATAAAAGTCTATGTGGCTAACGAGATTTACTACACTAGCCGCTCTATTCAAAAGACAACGCAGCAGATTAATGCGCTTAAAGAGGAGAGAAATATTCTTAAAATAAAAATAGAAAAACTTAAGTATAAAAATACTATAGTAGACCCACTCTTTAACTATTTGCCACCAAAAATTGAGCCAAGTCAAGAGAGCAACAGTAGCACTACGAAAGTAAAAAGCGAAAAGAAAAAAGATGCCAAAGAGCTCTTTGAAACGATAAATATCGAGGAGACATTTTGATAAGAAAATTTATAACTTTTGCTGTAGATAAATCGATACTCAACCATATATTTTTTATTCTTATGCTTATTATGGCACTATTTGCCTATAAGTCTATCCCTAAAGAGCTCTTTCCACCCTCTACGCTTGATAAAATTATTGTAAGTGGTGGATACCCGGGAACAAGTGGCGATATCCTTGATAAAATGGCAGTCAAACCAATTGAGGAAGATCTTAAAAGTGTAGACAATATTAGCGATATGACCTCTGTTATTCGAAATGGTCAATTTAGCATTACACTAGACCTAAAAGAGGGTGCAAATCTCCAACTGGTTTTAAATGATGTAAAAGATGTTATCTCAAATGCCAAAAAAGATCTCCCCTCAGATATGAACGAGCCAATTGCCAAGAGTATAGTACAGCAGTTTCCACTTTTGCTTGTTGCCGTATCGGGCGATGTCTCTAAAGAGAAGCTACTTGCAGCTGCGCAAAAGCTAAAGAGCCGTCTTAGCAACTTTAAAGATTTAGGGACAATCGATATCCGTGGAGACGCCGACTACGAGGTAAAGATATCGCTTAACAGTGCAAAAATAGAGGCTCTAGGTTTAAACAGATCACAAATATACAGTGCAATTACAACACTTAGTTCTATCTTCCCGGCTGGTACAATTAAGAGTGCTGGTCAAAAAATCTACATCTCAACCATTAACGGAGAAAAAAAGACCTCTAAATTAGAAAATACACTTATTAATATTGCCGGCAAGCAGATACGTCTAAAAGATATAGCTACGGTAAGCTATGGGCTTAGTACCTCAAATGAAATCTCTACTTTTAACGGAAAAGAGAATATATCTTTAAACATCACAAAACTTAAAACCGGAAACGCCCTGGAGCTTAGTAAAAAGATTAAGGCACTTCTAAAAGATTTTTCCAAAGAGTATAAAGATATAAGTTTTGATGTCTATACAGATACTACAATTTGGATCAAAAATCGTATTAATCTTGTAACATCAAATATCTTTTTTGGACTTATACTGGTATTTATCTCTATCTTTTTAAGCGTAAACTGGAAGATATCTACAGTAGTTGCCCTAGGAATCCCAACAAGCTTTTTTATTGGCTTAATAGTTGCAAATGAACTTGGTTATAGCCTAAACATGCTCTCTATGTTAGGAGCTCTACTAGCCCTTGGTATGCTGGTGGATGAGGCAATTGTAGTTGCCGAGAATATCTATAGACATCTTGAAATGGGCAAAAGCCCAAGAGATGCCGCAATAGATGGCGCTACAGAGATGTTCCCCGCTGTTCTAACTGCCACTGCTACAACAATTTTTGCCTTTCTACCGCTGCTTATTATGAGCGGCAAAATTGGCGTCTTTATAAAAATACTCCCTGTAATGATTAGTGTTTTACTCCTAAGTTCACTATTTGAAGCCTTCTATTTTTTGCCACTCCATGCAAAAGAGTTTTTTAGTATAAAAAGTAAAAAAAGCAGAAGTCATGAACTCGCACCACACTGGGAAAAAACATATACTCGTTATAAAAAACTGCTTTTAACACTACTTCATCGTAAAGTTATCTCTGCCACACTGCTTATTGCTGGTATTATTGTGGGTACAATTGTTTTAATGAAAATAAGCAAATTCGAACTCTTTCCAAAATTTGATGCAGAGCAGATATATATAAGTGGTAGAGTTGATGTAAACAATAAGTTAAAAGAGACACAAAAACTTCTTGCACCACTCGAGAAAGAGTTGCTGCAAAAAATTAGCGGTAACGATGTATCGTCTGTAACTGCAATTGTAGGTATAAAGTTTAATCCAGATAACACTTTTGAGAGTGGTGAACACCTTTTCCATATATTTATTAATCTCAAAGAGAGAGCCCCGCAAAACTTCTTTGATAAATATATAAACCCTATCTTCTCACTAGAGTATGACGGCAGTAATATGGTAAGAGAACAAAGCGCCTTCACAATCTTGGAAAAGACAAAAAAAGCTCTCAAAGAGATAGAGCAACGTACAGATAAAAATGGTGAGACTATATATAAAGATTTAAAGATATATGTGCCTCAAACTGGAGTTGTTGGCAACGATATAGAGATTGGTCTATTAGAGAACAAACACTTAAAAAGTGATATAGCTATTAACACTATCCAGGAGCATCTGTCAAAAATTCAAGGTGTTACAGCCGTTACAAGTAACAAAAAACTAGGTCCTCCGGAGATTAAATTAAAGATAAATGAGTATGGGCAACAGTTAGGCTTCTCCGAGGGTTATTTAACAACAGCCTTGCGAGGTCTCTTTCTCGAAGCAGAATATGGAAAAATGCTTGACAATATTGGTATTATACGTATCAAGCTACAAGATATCAGTAAAGATAACAACTACAACCTAAAGTCACTGCAGATAACTGCACCTAACGGTACAACAAAAGTAGCACTTGCGGATATTGCAGACTTTATAGATATCCAGAGCCCTCTTGTCCTCTATAAAGACAACGGTAAACGAATATGGAGCATCACAGCACAAACTATTAAGGGCAAAACCACAGCCTCAGATGTAATGCAACAGATAAAACCAACTCTCGATAAACTGCGTGCAAAAGGGTATGAGTTTATAATAAAAGGTGAAGAGGAGGCAAACAAACAGGTTCAAAGCGAAATGATGCAAGCTGCGATAATGGCACTCTTTTTGATCTTTATCTCTTTGGTACTAATGTTTAACTCTCTTATTTTACCGCTACTTACAGTAAGTGTTATCCCTCTTTCGATACTTGGCGCACTTGCCGGTACCAAAATTATGGGGCTTAATCTTACAATGCCGGGTGCTATGGGTATTGTTGGCTTAGCCGGTGTTGTTGTCAATGATGCAATTATTATGTTAGAATTTATCAAAGGGTCAAAAACTACAGCTGAGCTGGCACAGAGAGCCTCTACTAGGCTTCGACCAATTATGCTAACATCAATTACGACAGTTTTGGGGCTCTCAACACTTATCTTTTTTGCAAGTGGGCAGGCTTTGATTATTCAGCCAATGGCAATCTCGCTTGGCTTTGGTGTGGCGTGGGCAACAGTGCTTAACCTTATCTATATTCCACTTATCTACTCTATAATCTATAAGGTAAAAGAGAATGCATAGACTCTACAGCGCTCTGCAATTAAAAAAACTGCTGATCCAAAAAGCCCTAGGAGAGACATATACCCAACCTCTACCCACGCTACAGGAGAAGAGCACTGCACTCCCAACTTCGCTTGATAAACTAAAAGAGCTTTGCAACAATTGTTACCTCTGTGAACTCAGCAAAAGCCGCAAGAAAGTTGTTTTTGGCAAAGGGAACCCAAAAAGTGATATACTCTTTATAGGCGAAGCCCCCGGAGCTACCGAAGATAGTGTTGGAGAGCCATTTGTTGGCAGAGCGGGAGAGCTTTTGACAAAAATGATAGAAAATGTTCTCAATAGACCAAGAAGCAGTGTATATCTTAGCAATATCGTAAAGTGCAGACCACCAAACAATAGAGCCCCAACGCCCAAAGAGGCACTCACATGCAGACCCTATATATTCCAAGAGATAGAGATTATAAAACCTAAACTAATCGTTGCACTTGGAGCAACTGCGTTTAACTACCTAACAAACGATACAACCCCAATATCTAAAGCAAGAGGGCACTTTTTTACCCACAACGATATAAAGGTCATCCCAACCTTCCACCCAAGCTATCTCCTACGAAACCCCTCTGCAAAAAAAGAGGCATATAGCGATATGCTCAAGGTTAAAAACTTTTTAGCGCAACAATAAAGCTACTTCTTGCCATCCATCGGAAACAGACCTTTATCATCTTCTAAACTGCTATTTCCTACTTTTGTCTGCTCTAGTAGAAGTGTGTTGTTTGACTCTTTAAACTGCATCTCAAATGGGATGCTACTCTCTTTAGATACAACTATACCATTAATCTTATAACTATTGTTATTCTCCTCTATACTCTTAAGCTCAATCTGAGAGCTCTTCTTAATAGAGATACCACCCATAAACTCTGCAACCTTCTCTATACTGACTTGCTGAGCACGCTGAGGCAGTAGCTCATTATGGAAAGCAAAATAGTCTCTACGCCGAATATCAGTTAACAGTGATGAGACTCTCTTAATATATCTCTCTTGCTCCTTTTTAACACTCCCCTTGGAGTAGAGAATAATTGCGACAATAAGCAGCAGAGCGATTATGATCTTGTACCCTAACTTCAACGCTCAACCTTTTGAAACTCTTTTGTATTTACTATAAACAGATAAAAGACTACAACAATAATTGGTACAATCAAAGCAGACAAATAGAACCCTAAAACCATAATCTTCTCTCTTAAGAGATAAAAAAAGCCCAAAACTACCAGCAAATAGGCAAAAAGCCGAGAGAATTTAAAGGCATAGAGACTATTTTTAAACAGCTGTTTTAAAGAACCTTTCTGTTTTTTTAGTGCCCTCTTCTCCTCTTTTATTAGCTCTTTAGTATTCACATTATCTGCACTCTCTTGACTCTCTTCTGAGTAAAGGTCGTATGGGTCATCAAGTTTATCTACCATATCCCTATCATCAAAACCTACGGCTTCACTCTCAATCCTTTTCTCTACCATACTTTGATAGTTTTTAAAAGAGACCAACACAACAGCTGCTGAAGATATATAGGCTATTAAGAAACTAAGCATCTCGTTACTGCCACTATTAATATAGAGCAGTCCCCCTGCTATTAGGGCAATAGAAGATAGGAGCATTATTAGTCTAAAGTAGAGCACTAATAGTCATCCTCATCGCTTGCGTCATATTTTCTTCTCTTATATTTTGGGTCGTTTGCAAGCTCATCCAAGACTCTCTTCTGCTTTTTATATGCTTTATAGACATTCAGTATAGCAGCGCTCACTCCCCAAAATACGCCTAGCCAAAAGAGCCACTCATATCCAAACAGTTTTCGCATACCGTACCCAAGTCCTACGCCAATAAGTACAGCTACAACTATAGATATACCCAAACTCAAACCATCAGCAGCCTCTACAACCTTTTTTAACTTTGGTTCTTCCTCTGACATGGCTACTACCCCCTAATTTCACGCATAACTTCATAAGCAGCCATAATAGACTCTTCTATCATCTCATCACTAATAGCGCTACTAATAAAACCAGTCTCATACGCCGAACATGCCAAATATATACCTCTTTGCAGCATACCCTGATGGAACTTGGCAAACATCTCTGTATCACTTGCCTGTGCATCATCAAAATTCTTTACTGGGTTCGCATTAAAAAAGAAGCCAAACATAGAACCACGAACTGCAGTTGTAAATGGTATATCCTCAGCATTTGCTGCTGCTTGAAAGCCTTTCATTAAACGCTTTGCTCTATTTCCAAGCTCAACATAAAGTGTCGGGTTAGATTTTAGTTTTTTCAAACTTGCCAACCCTGCTGCCATAGCTACCGGATTCCCGCTTAAAGTACCTGCCTGATATACCGGACCTTCAGGAGAGAGCTTTGCCATTATATCTGCTCTTCCACCAAAAGCACCAACTGGCATACCGCCACCAATGACTTTACCAAATGTCACTAAATCTGGAACAACTTCTGTAATTCCCTGTGCACCTGTTAGTGTTGCTCTAAAGCCACTCATTACCTCATCAAAAATCAAAAGTGCATTGTGCTTTTCGCATAACGCTTTTAAGCCTTGTAAAAACTCTTCATCTGCTGGTACCAAGCCCATATTTCCGGCAATTGGTTCAATAATAATACAAGCAATATCATCACTGTCTCTAAAACACTTCTCTACACTCTCTAAGTCGTTATATCGTGCTAGCAGTGTATGTTTTGTTAAATCGGCAGGAACTCCGGGGCTACTTGGTGCACCAAATGTTACTGCTCCGCTTCCCGCCTGCACAAGCAGAGAGTCACTATGCCCATGGTAGCAGCCGGCAAACTTAACAATATCATTTTTACCGGTATAGCCGCGAGCCAATCGAAGCGCACTCATTACAGCCTCTGTTCCCGAGTTTACAAAACGTACCTTATCGACAGAACCAAAAAGTGTAACAATCTCTTTTGCCAATTTTGTCTCAAGCTCAGTTGGAGCACCAAAACTTAGCCCCTTCTTTACTGCTTCTACTACAGCCTTTTCTATCTCTTCATTACAATGCCCAAAAATAAGGGGTCCCCAACTCTGCACGTAATCGATGTATCTATTTCCATCTATATCATAAAGGTATGCGCCCTTTCCATGGTCGATAAATGGCGGTGTCCCACCCACACTACTAAATGCACGTACTGGCGAATCAACACCACCTGGTATATATCTATATGCCTCTTTAAAGGCTAATTCACTCTTCTCAAACATTACTACTCCTCTTTATTAGACTTGTTACTGTATAAGGATATGCCATAAACTTTACACATTTGTTCATAATCAAGGCAATGCGACGAAGGACTAGCCAAAGCTAATTCAAGGAGCATTAACGCAGAGTATGGGCAAATGTGTAATGCCCAAAGGGTAGACTTTAGAAGGCTAATCTTGCACAAAATTTTTCATCGCCATAGCTTTAGCTATGACTTAAAAAAAGTTTTGCACAATCTTACCCTTCTAAAGTCTATTTATGACGTATCCTTATACAGCAACAAGTCTATTCTATCTGCCACTTCTAGGGGCGTATGTAAAATATTTTCACTATTTTGCCCAAAATCTACTTGCAAAAACTCTATATTGGCTGCTTTTGCAGCTAATTTATCTCTATCACTGTCACCTATAAATATTGCACTTTTAACATCACTCTGACGACGCTTAAGCAGTAGTTCAAGCATATCAGGTGCCGGTTTTCCTCTTGCTACGTCGTCAAAACAGGCAATATCAGAAAAAAAATGTTCAATTCCCAAATGCTTAACTGCCTGGAGTGTAGAGTCCCTATAACCGTTTGTTGCAAGTGCGATCTCTATATTTGCATCTCTTATTGAGTGTAACATCTCTTCTACACCCTCAAAAAGCTCTATTTGTGTAGTACAATTTTGGCCATAGTACTCTTTAAACCACTCTTCATGTTGCTTATCAATAGACTCCAAGCCATAAAAGTATTGCGCAATATCGCTCTCTGGATTGCTAATGCCAAACATTATATCCTCACTCTCCATGGATGGCAAATGGAGTCTCTGCCGCACATAGTTAATAGAATTAACAAGCACTTTAGAGCTATCAACCAGTGTACCATCCAAATCAAATATGGCTAGACTC
>JANTGQ010000007.1 GCA_024762845.1 Nitratifractor sp.
TTTAAGAGCCCCTCTTCGAGTGTGTCTCTAAGCTCTCTTGCGTCTTCTATTTCGAAATCGAGGGCATCTGTTGCACTCTCTAGCGCTTTGGCAAAGCCGACAACATTTGCAATATCTTTTATATCTGCACGTAAGCCTCCCTGCTCATATTTACCGCCAAAGATTAGAGGCATAAGCTCTGGTGCATTTTGGGAGATATAGAGAGCTCCAATATCTTTTGGTCCGCCAATATTTGCGCCTTCAAAGCTTAAAAAGTCTACTCTCTCTCTTTGGGTGTCGATAGGTATGCGCCCCATTGCATCTTTTGCATTTACAAAAAGTGGTACGTCATTGAGAGCACATATTTGTGAAACCTCTTCGAGTGGTTGTATAACGCCACTCTCTTCATCTACAAGTGGCATTGAGACTATGGCAGTTTTAGAGTTTACATACTCTTTTAGAAGCTCTAAATCTATAGTACCATCTATGGTTGCAGGTACTTTGTGGATACGACAACCTTGAGATTCGAGCATATGCAGCATGCGAAGCTCTGCCATGGAGCTGCGCTCAAAAGCGACAATTGCATTTTTTCTGCCGGTGAGTATATACTGGATATAGATTGTGTAGTAAAGCTGCGATATTGTTTCGTTACAGCCTGAATTTAAAACTATTGTATCTTCATCTTTTGCGTGAATAGATGCATATATTTTATCAATTGACTCTTTATAGACTTTGAGCGCTTTTTGGTTCTCTCTATCTTTACTGTAGAGGTCGATTGCCTTGTCTCTAAAGGGTTGCATTGCATCGATTGCACTCTGTGTTATTGCTGTTGTTATATTGCTATTAAGCAAAATTGCCATAGGTTTCTCCTTTGGGAGTAATATTGTCCGAATTGATGATTAAGATTACAATAAAATGCTTTATATAAACTTAAGAGAGTATAATACTTTTTTATATTTTATAAAGGTTAGTTAATGAAAATATCACTTCGACAAATAGAGATATTTTTAAACGTTGTCAAGTATCAAAATTTAACAAAGGTTGCTTCTAATCTGGGGCTTAGCCAATCTGCAATCTCTATGTCTATAAAAGAGCTCGAGACAATACTCGGTAAAAAACTTTTTGACAGAATAAATAAAAAACTGATTTTAAATGAGATTGGTAGAAGTTTTCATGATGCAGTAGAACCAATATACAAACAGATATGTGATATTGAGAGCGAATTTAAAAATAGCGAAGATAAGGGGAGCATTAGAGTAGGGGCAAGCACTACAATTATCGACTACCTAATGCCAGGGATTGTGTGTGACTATATGAGTCGTTATCCAAATGTTAAAATTGACCTCAAAGAGGGAAACACCAAAGAGATAGTCTCGCTCGTAAAGAGCGGTAAAATAGATATGGGTTTTATAGAGGCAGATATTGTTGACAGTGATATACTTAAAGAGTCGATTGGGCATGACCAGTTGGTTATTGTCAGTGCAAATGAAGAGTTTAAAAATAGAGTAGTTACTCTAGAAGAGATAGCCGACTATCGCTGGGTACTACGAGAGCCTGGCAGCAGTACTCGAGAGGCATTTTTAAATTGCGCTAAAGAGAGTAATGTTAAGCTCAATATCTTCTTGGAGCTTGGGCATACAGAGTCTATTAAGAGTCTGCTCTTGAGCAAAAAACCATTAAGCTGTCTTTCGAAACTGGCAGTGAGTAGAGAGTTGGCAGATGGCTCTTTGTTTGAGTTACAGGTAAAAGGTTTTGAGTGTGCGAGAGAGTTTTATGCGATTTACCATAAAGATAAATATAAGAGCGAACTCTTTATTAAACTTTATGAGTTTTCTAAATCGATGATATCACAAGCGATGCTCTCGAAAGGGTGTCTTAGCTGCTAGGCACTTCTTTTTGTGCACTAGCTTCCGCTCCAGCCATGCATCTTTTTGGCTGAGATAATAGTATATTCGCCAAGTTCAGTTTTATTTGTTGCTACATAGTTTGACTCTATTAGTTCACTCTCTATTAAATAAGTAAATGTGGTTTCGCAGTTTTTGATTATAATAAAAAGAGGTGCTGCATTTTTAAGGGCGGAGTAGACTTTTTGAAAGAACTCAACCCTTTTTTCTGGCATTGTTGTAACAAAGAGATAGTCGTACTGCTTTGACTGCATATGGTATCTTGGACGATTTTCGTTGAGGTACTTAAGTTGTGTGTAGCTATTTTCGTACCCTACAAGCCCTTCTAAGTCCTCTTGAGAAAAGGTTGCCAAGAGGTATTCGCAGTAGTCTGCCTGGTCTTGGCAGTAGTTTTGAACTTCATCTATTAAAATAGGCTCTTTGCAAAAGTGTATTATACGCATACCCGGACTCTTTGGGAGTGCCTCTAAAAGTGGTAGAAAGCCGCTCATCTAGCCTACTCCTCTTTAAAATCGGCAAGATTCTCTAGTAGCTCTTGGTGTATAGATCCATTACTTGCTACGATTATAGATTTGTTAAAGTCGTATTCTGTGCCACCTATTCCACTAACCTCTCCGCCTGCTTCTTGTAGTATTAAAATTCCACCTGCAACATCCCATGGCTGTAGATTAATCTCGTAAAAGCCGTTTACCTTGCCACTGCTTAAGTAGCAGAGATCAATGGCAGCAGCCCCTAAGCGTCTAATATCTCTAATTTTAGGGAGTAGTTGCTGCATGCTCTTTACAACCCACCAATACTCTTTGCCCATTTCGTGTTTGACATATGGGAAACCGGTAGCGATAATTGCATTTTGTAAAGAGGCATCTTTGTTTACGCTGATTGCTTCGCCGTTGCAAAAAGCCCCATGTCCACGCTTGGCGCTGTAGAGCTCCTCTAAAATTGGGTTGTAGACTAGCGCCTCTTGCGCTTTGCCATCTTCCCAAACTCCTATGCTGATTGCAAGGTGTGGAATTTTATGTACAAAGTTTGTTGTTCCATCAATGGGGTCGATAAATATAGCTTTTTTTGGGAGCTCACCACCTAAAAAGCTCTCTTCTGCCACAATAGTGTAGTCGCTGTAGAGGGGTTGGATTTTCTCTATAAGAAACTCCTCTACAGCTTTGTCGTACTCTGTTACAAGCTCTGTCGGGGACTTTTTAGAGACCTCAAACGTTTTAGCATAGCCATCTTTTATAATTTTACCAGCCTCTAGGGCTATCTTTTTCAGTTCGTTTAACTTTTCCATAGAGCGATTATACATTAATTTCATAATTTTTTGTATAATAGGTGTATGAAAAAAATAGTTGATATCTCACTTGCACTTTTGGCATTGTTGTTTCTGCTCTACTTTAGCTTTCTCTCTTTTTCTACTGCAAAAGAGTTAGAACATATTAATAAAGAGTATTATGAGTCCCAAACAGATATTGGAGAGCTTCTGCAACGTCGCTTTGACTCTATTGTATCGACGCTAACCCTAGGCGCAGTAAAAGAGAAAAATATAAAAGCACAAAATATCGAAGAGCTTAAGGCGCAAAGTATTATTATAGAGGAGAAAAACCAAAAGGTAACCATTGCACTAGGCATTGTAGCTGCTCTTATTGTCTTAAGCTTTTTTCTACTCGATAGATATATTTATGCACTTTTACTCGCACTCTCCTCTTTAGTTACACTGCTCTTTGGTCTCTTTACTCCAATTTTAATGATTGTAATCCATAAGAGTGTAAACTATCTTGGAGATATAGTTTTAACCTTTGAGTCAAAGACTATTATTGGTACAATTGCACATCTCTACAAAGATGGTAACTACCCTGTCTCTATTGCAATTTTACTCTTCTCTGTTATTGTACCGCTCGTAAAAACGTTGAGTATGATAGCAGTTCTCTTATGGAAGCGTTTTCATATGGCTACCAAGATAGTAACATTTTTTAAACATTTAGGGAAGTGGTCGATGTTAGATGTTTTTGTTGTCTCTTTACTGCTTGTTTACCTAAGTGCTGGCAGTAGTGAGAATAGCTACTCTCAAATAGAGAGTGGGCTCTATATATTCTTAATCTATGTAATATTTTCGATAATTACGTCGATAGTGGTTGAGAGGGTGATTATTAAAAAAGGGGAAAACGTTAGCGTTTAATCTGTTTAGGTGTTTCTGTGGCTGTAGAGAGCTTTGATAACTCATTTGTTTTGCAAGACTCTTGTAGAGTCTCTAGCAGTGCTTGGGCTAGTAGCTCCTTATTTTCGCTCATTGCATCTGAGACAAGCATATGTTTTGGATCAAAAAGGCTGTGTGTTCCGTGAACCTCAATATACTTTAGCTTATCTTCGAACATTAAATCAATAAAGTTACCTATATAAGTTCTTTCCATCGTAAATTCCTTGTTCAAATACTCCATAGTGTGGAGTATTATATATTTGCTTAGGAAATTATAGCATAAAAAAAGATTATTTAACATAAAAATTACACTATTTTGAAAAAAAATGAAATTTTTGTGGTAGAGCCTACTTGGCTCCTGCGTTTTTACGGTCTCTAGTTACTTTTTTTCTTTCGATTGGATCAAGAGCTTTTTTTCTGATACGGATAGACTCTGGTGTTATTTCGATAAGTTCATCATCTTCGATCCACTCCATAGCATGCTCGAGCGACATATCTCTTGGTGGAATAAGCTTAATCGCATCATCTGCTCCGGATGTTCTCATGTTTGTAAGTTGTTTCCCTTTTAATGGGTTTACCTCTAGGTCTCCTGGTCTTGCACTTTCACCGATAACCATACCGTTGTATACTTTATCTTGAGGGTTTATAAATAGCACCCCTCTTGCTTGGAGGTTATAGAGTGAGAATGCTACTGCCTCTCCATTATCCATAGAGATAAGAGCACCTTGTGTTCTGCTCTCAACAATTCCTGTGTATGGGCGGTAATCTATGAATGAGTGGTTCATAATACCTTCACCTTTCGTGTCTGTTAGGAATTCGCTTCTAAAACCGATAAGTCCACGTGCCGGGATTTCAAACTCTAATCTTACTGTGCCATCTGGCATTGGTGTAAGAGATGTCATATCTGCTTTTCTTTTACCAAGTTTCTCTATGGCAACACCTTGGAACGCCTCTGGTACATCAACAACAAGGTGCTCAAATGGCTCCATTTTTACGCCGTTTTCCTCTTTTACAACAACTTCTGGACGAGCTAGTAGGAACTCAAAGCCCTCTCTTCTCATGTTTTCTGCCAAAATACCGATTTGCAGCTCACCACGACCACTTACTTTAAAGCTTGCATCGCCTAGAGGCTCCATGCGCATTGCGATGTTTGTCTCCATCTCTTTCTCTAAACGTTCACGAATTTTGTTAGATGTTACGTGTTTCCCCTCTTGTCCTGCAAGTGGACCATCGTTTACAGACATAATAACAGAGAGTGTCGGCTCTTCAATATGCATAGGGTCGAGTGGTTCAGGTTTTGCAGGGTCACAAATAGAGTCCCCAACATCGATATCGTTAAATCCGGCAATTGCTACAATATCTCCAGCTTCTGCTTCGTCAATCTCTACTCTGTCAAGTCCAATAAATCCAATAAGTTTACTTACACGTGATTTTGTTTTTGTACCATCTGCTTTAATTAGAAGATACTCACCACCCTTTTTGACTTTTCCGTTAAAGATACGAGATACACCGATACGACCTACAAAGTTGTCGCTATCAAGTGTAAATACCTGTAGTTGTGTTGCCTCTTCGGGGCTACCTTGGGGGTATGGAACCTGCTCTAAGATTGCTTCGAAAAGTGGTGTCATATCTTTGTTTTCATCTTCTAAGTCCCACTTCGCATAGCCGTCTCTTGCTGCTGCGTAGAGTACTGGGAACTCTAACTGATCTTCGTTTGCATCGAGTGCTACAAGAAGGTCAAAGACTTCATCCATTACTCTATCTGGCTCTGCACCATCTTTATCGATTTTATTGATTACAACAATTGGTGTAATTCCAAAACCGATAGCTTTTTTCAGTACAAATTTAGTCTGTGGCATAACACCCTCTTGCGCATCTACTAAAAGAAGTACGCTATCTACCATTTTTAAAACACGCTCTACCTCTCCACCAAAATCGGCGTGACCCGGGGTGTCGATGATATTAATTTTGTGGTCACCATAGGTGATGGCTGTGTTTTTAGAGAGAATAGTAATCCCTCTCTCTTTTTCGATGTCGTTACTATCCATAACTCTATCTTGTACCTCTTGGTGGGCAGAGAATGTTCCACTCTGTTGTAGAAGTTGGTCTACAAGTGTCGTTTTACCGTGGTCAACGTGCGCAATTACGGCAATGTTTTTAATCTTTTGCATATGAGAAAAATCCTTATTAAATTTACGCGAATAATACCCAAAAAAGACTTATAAGCTGAGCATTAACAAAGGGGCACTTTTGCGTTTAAAGTTTAGTACCGTAAATTTCGTTTGAGAGTTTTAGTGCGTAACGGTCTGTCATCGATGCTATATAGTCTGCAACTACCCTATGTTTGGCTCTGCGTTTTAGCAACTCTTTTTGTCTGGCTGGTAGGAGTTTTGGTTCGCTCATCAAAGCTTGGTAGAGGTTTTTAACACACACCTTTCCGGCATACATATGTTTAACTATCTTCTCGTGCCAGTAGAGCTTTTGGAAGAGTATTTTTTTAAGTCTTTTAAGCTCTATTTTTGTCTCTGGCTCTAAACCAATAGGGAGTTTTTGCTCACTTTTAAATTGTGAACAGAGAGGTTCTTCTTTGGCAAGTGTGTCGGTAAACTCTTTTGAGTGAGCTATAAAGTTCTCTACAAGTATTTTAATAATGGCTGCAACTAAACGGTGCCTGAACAAGTGTTCATTCTCTTTTATTCCCTCATCTTCTGCGCTTTGGGCTGCTTTTTGGATAAGCGGATTCTCTTTTATATCTTCGAAAGAGATGAGCTTATACTTTAAGCCATCATCGATATCGTGGCTTACATAGGCAATTTCATCCGCGTAGTCAACAATAATTGCTTCGAGGCTTGGGTGGTATTCGAGTGCAAAATTATCTATTATCTCTTTTGGGAAAAAGCTCTTAGTGTAGGGTTGTGAGTGTTTGAGTACACCCTCTAAAGTAGCGTATGTAAGGTTGAGACCATCAAAGTTTTTATACCGTTTCTCGAGCTTTGTTAGTACCCGAAACGATTGAAAGTTGTGTTCAAAGCCGTTATTGAAACCATCAGTTTTAAGCAAGGCATCTAGCTCGTCGCCACCAACGTGACCAAAAGGTGTATGCCCTAAATCGTGGCTGAGGGCAATTACCTCGCAGAGAGTCTCGTTTAAACGAAGAGCACGAGCAAGGGTTCTGGCAATTTGTGCTACCTCCAGAGAGTGGGTGAGGCGGGTGCGAAAGTAGTCCCCTTCGTGGTTTATAAAGACTTGCGTTTTATACTCCAGACGTCGAAAAGAGCTGCAGTGGATTACCCTGTCTCTATCTCGGCTAAAGGGGTCTCTAAAGTCTTGTTCTATTGAATAAAAGCGCTTAAAAGGGTGCATATTTAACCTTTTTGCTATTTTTTTACTAAAAAATATTAAAATTTTGATATAATATTTTTATTGTACCTAAAGTAGAAGAGTTTTTATCTTTTTTACCCGTATTTGAAAGAGAGACTAAGAGCCACATTTCAAAGTTTAGGTTTCGTAAAAATATCGAGAGAGGCGAAGGAGAGATAATGCAGGTAACACTAAAGCACTACACACCTTTGGAGGTTTGCTCGCACGCTATTAGAACATGTTGGCAGAGCTTTGATAAGAGCGATGTAGGTGGCGAGAAGGATAGGGCTCTTATTGATAGAGTCGGGAATAAATATAAGCACGCCTCAACGCTCGAGCATTTAGTCTACACCTTCTATATTCAGGGTATTAGTCGTGCGCTTTTGCAAGAGCTTGCGCGCCATAGGGTTGCTAGCTTGAGTGTTAAATCTACAAGATATACATTAAAAGAGTTAAAGAAGATAGAGCCTTTTTTAGAGGTCGATTATGAAGAGGCTTCTAAGTTTATAGTTTTAACAGGTAATGCCGATGTAGATAGTGCATCTATTAAGGCGCTTAATAACCTTCAGGGGCTTTTAAAGCAGGGTATTAGCAACGATATTGCAAAGTATGCCTTGCCAGAGTCATATAAGACAGAGCTAACATGGACAGTAAATGCACGTAGTCTTCAAAACTTTTTATCTCTACGGAGCTCCAAGAGTGCACTGTGGGAGATTAGAGATTTGGCTGCAATGCTCTACAGCACGCTGCCAAGTGAGCATAAGTACCTCTTTCGAGAGTGCGTGGAGGGTGAAGAGTAATGTTCAAAAGACTCTTTCTACTTTTTTCTATTAGCTGCTCCTCTCTTTTTGCATTTAATATAAGTGCTTTAAATGGGGTAAAGACTCCATTTATGCAGACAATAGTGCAGCTTTATAGTTTAAATAAAAACAGTTACCTATGGGTGAACTCTCCACAAAGCCTTGCAAAAGTCACCAATGCCTTGGAGAATGGCTACTATAACTATAAAAATAAGCCACTCCATCGTAGCGAGATTACAAGGTATGTTTATGCGCTCGATTCTGGTGCATTAAATTCTGCTCAAAAAGATAGATTGGATATTCTTCTTACAGACGCATATTTGAGACTTTTGAAGTTTATAAGAGTTGGAGATGTCGACTGGAATTTAGTAAAAAAGAAGATGGGTGCTCTACGAAGAGAGCACGACCTGCATGCAGTCTGGGAGATGGGTATAAAGGGTATGCCATCAGCTTCTACAATCTACCGGTTTATACGCGAGGGGAGAGTGAATGCACTGCTTGCGGGAAGTGTTGGCTTAAAGGATAGATATAAGTCTTATATCGATATTTTGCAGTACTACCGTAAGATTCCAGAGTTTCGTAAAGTTCCATTTGGCAGCCTTATTAAGTATAAACAGAGAGATAAGAGGGTGTATCAGATAAAGAGGCGCTTGCTGCTTTTGGGTGATTTTCCTAGAAGTGGAAAGATTAACCGTACTTTTGATAGGGACCTTGTATATGCCGTTAGGAGATTTAGAAAACGTTTTAATCTTCGAGGGGGCGACTATATAGACAATAAACTTTTAGGTTATATTAATTTGCCAAAGTCTTACTATATTAAAAAGATAGTTGTCAATTTAGATAAAACAAAACTCTACCCATCTACTTTTGGGAATAGTTATATAGAGGTGAATGTTCCGGAGTTTAAGATGCGTTTTTATCAAAATAGGCAAGAGCGCTTTAGTAGTGATATTGTAGTTGGCAGGCTTGATAGACCTACTCCTATATTTAGAGACAGTCTGGAGTATATTGTTGTAAACCCAACGTGGGGGATACCGGAGAATTTGGCAAAAAAAGATTTGATTCCGGCACTAAAACATAATCCAAAGCTTCTTGAAGAGATAAATATTAAAGCGTATCAAGGTGGTAGAGAGGTAAAGCCTAATTTGGAAAAACTCTTTAGTTACGAGCACTCTAAAAGAGCTTTGCCATACCACTTTGTACAGCAGCCTGGACCTTTGAACGCGCTAGGTCATGTGAAGTTTATGTTTCCTAACCGCTATGCGGTCTATCTGCACGATACACCAAACAAGGGGCTTTTTAGCAATAAATATAGGTATAACAGTTCGGGGTGTATGCGCTTAGGTAACCCTGATGGGCTCTATAGCGTGTTAAAACCATATATGCGCAGTGCTAGAAGCATCAACAGTTTATTAGAGAGCCAGAAGCAGTTTAGGGTGAGTCTAAAGCAGAAGATTCCGGTAAACATAGTCTATTTTACACTGGAGTTTGAATCTGGAGCTCCAAAGTTTCTCTATGACGCATATATGTATGATAAAATTATAGAAGAGTCAACAGAGGGTAATGTGAAGTATCATTTTGAGGTTCCGGCAGTTCGGCTGCAAGAGGTTAAAAGTTAATGCTAAATATTTCTTGCTACAATAGTAGTAAATTAAACCCAGATTTCGCAGTAGAAAGAGTAATATGATATATTGGATAATGGTTCTCCCTATATTGATAGTGATAGCAATCATTTTTGCTTACTTTAATATTAAAGTTGTTCCTCAGGGAGAAGCGTGGATAATCGAGCGTTTGGGTAAGTTTCACAGGGTGAGTAAACCTGGAATTCGGATGATTATTTTTCACCCTTTTTATGAGAAGGTTCGTAAAGAAGTCATTATAAAAGAGCAGATTTTAGATGTTCCTAATCTTGAGGTAATTACTAAGGATAATGTTCTTGTAACAATGAATGCAGTTGCGTTTATTAAGGTTAAAGACCCAAAGAATGCGACGTATGCGATTGTTAATTATAAGCAGGGTATTTTAACGCTTGTAAAGACATCTATTCGATCAATTGTCGGTAATATGAAACTTGATGAAGCTTTGACAAATAGAGAGAAGATTAAGAATATTCTGAAAACAAAAATTATAGAGGATACCCATAGATGGGGTATAGATATTAGTTTGGTTGAGATTGTGGATCTTCACCCATCTGCTTCAATGCAAAAAGCCATGGAGAAGCAGGCAACTGCAGAGCGTGAGAGAAGAGCACTGGAGATTACAGCAAGTGGTGAGAAGGCAGCTGAGATATTAAAAGCAGAAGCACATCTTGAGGTTGCAAAAATTCATGCGCAGGCACACCATATTGAGGTAGAGGCATCAGCGCATGCACTTAAAGAGATTGATGGGGTAAATAATACAGGTGACTCCAATATGCCGTTAAACTATATTTTAGGAGAGAAGTATCTTGATACTCTCAAGAGTCTCTCGGGATCAGATAACTCCAAATTTGTTGTCTATCCTGCTGATTTGCAAAAATCGCTGAAAGGTTTTTTGAGCCTGGGAGCATTAAATCAAAACGAGGAGCAGTAGATGTTTTTTAATTATTTAAAAAAGAGGGAGAGAGAATGTCACTAATTAGAGATATATCAACATTTTTATGGTTGTTGATTTTTTATATTTTTGCACGATACGCAGTTGTAGATTTGGATATGCCGGCGTTTGATATGGAACATGTAGTATGGGCACACAATGAACTCTTTTACCTAACGACAAAAGATATCTTTTTAATAGTAGGAGTTTTTTTGCTATTTATAGAGATATATAAAGCAGCAACAACCGGTGACTATAGTATCTCAGAGACAATTGTCAGCTTTTTTGTCTCTATTGCTTATTTGGTGCTCTTTTTAATGTGGGACAAAGCTCATAATTCACTATTTTTTGTATTAATGCTTATGTCGTTCTTAGATGCGATAGGAGGCTTTGTAATCTCAATAAATGCAGCAAGAAAAGATATTTCTATAAAATAAGTTTAAAATATAGTGCTCATATTGAATAATATGTTAAATATATGTCTTTTTGATTAAGAATTTTTTTATTGAAATTGTACTATAATCATTTTCATATTCAGAAAACTGGGAAGGAGTTGAATATGAAAATTTTATTAAAGATTGCTCTATTTATCGGAGTAGTTACATTTTTTACAGCTTGTGGAGGGGGAGGAAGTTCCTCTGGTAACGTAAGAATCATGCCTCTTGGTGATTCTATTACATATGATGATGCACATGCTTATTATGATTCAGCAGGTAATGACATAAAACCGGCAGGAGAGAGAAAAGCTTACAGGTCATATTTAGCATATGATTTAAATGATGCAGGTATTTCATATGATTTTGTCGGTAGCCAAAGTGCAGGCTATAGCATAGAGCCATCGTTTGATCCAGATAATGAAGGTCATCCGGGTTGGACGAGTAATCAAATAGCAGACAATGTTTATAATTTTTTAACTGGTAATCCCGCTGATGTGATTTTACTGCATATTGGTACAAATGACCACTCAAATAGTATTGAAGGTGTCAAAAGAATTATCAATGAAATTAAAAGATTTGAGTCTGATAATAATATGCAGATTAAAGTCTTCGTTGCACTTATAATTAATAGACGCTTCCACGATGGAACTATAGATAGTTTTAACACTAATTTACAGGCTTATTTGGGGTCTTTAGGTGATAGCAGTATTATTGGAGTTGATATGAGAGATATGCTTTTAGGGTCTGACTACTTAGAAAACACTCATCCAAATGAGAGCGGTTATAAAAAGATGGCGGATAGATGGTTCTCTACAATAGTAGATTACCTTCGATAATAATAGGGTTTCTAAGCTACTTTTAAGAGGCACCCAAAACCGTGTTTAATAATAGAGAGGTTTCATATCTTGACCCATCTAAAAAGTTAAGGGCAATATAAAACCCTATCGTAGCTAGAGGTAGTAAAAAGATATACCATAGAAGCTTTTCTCGTAAAAGATAGTAGAGAAAGGCTATGTAGCTCACTATTACCGCTAAGAGGTGAATAAAAAAGAGTGGTGCTATCGCCCTGGTTGCTATTGCCCCGCTGTAGCCTATTGTGAGGATGTAGGTTAATAGTATAAAAGCCATAAAACTTTTTTTATACTTTCTACTCTTTCTGAAATCTAAAAGAATAAAAACCACTGAGAGAAGAAAAAGAAGTATAGCTTTGGACATTTAGATTCTCTCCAATACATCAATTCCTAAAATATTCAGTGATGTTTTGATTGCATTTGCTACTGCTTTGGCAATAAGTAGTCTGCTCTGTTTTGTTTGCTCTTTTACACCCTCTTTTAAAATAGGGTTGAGTTCGTAGAACTTCATAAAGAGCGTTGCTAGCTCATAGAGGTAGCCCGTAATTATATGAGGTGAAGCATCTACGTATGCTCTGTAGAGTGTATCGTCCAGAGTTAAAATTTTGAGTGCCAGGCGTCGCTCTAGTTCATCTTCTATAAGCGGAGTCTCTAGTGTTATAGCAACATCTTTTGCCCTATTTAAAATAGAGTTGATACGAGCGTATGCATACTGCATATAGAGGGCAGTGTTACCATCAAGAGAGAGCATCTTGTCCCAGTCGAAGATATAGTTTGACTGGCGGTTGATAGAGAGGTCTGCATATTTTAGAGAACCTACTCCGACTGTATAGGCAATTTTTTCAAGCTCTTTGGGCGTGTACTCATTTGCACGGCTAATAATGTCGCGGGCTCTTTTGATAGACTCGTCAATCAAATCTTTGAGCTTGACTGTACCCCCATCTCTAGTTTTAAATGGTTTTCCGCTCTTATCAAGCATCACTCCAAATGCAATGTGTTCAAGTTTTACATCATCTGTTGCATAACCTACACGCCTAGCTGCAGCAAAGACCTGTTTAAAGTGTTCTGACTGTCTTGCATCTACAACGTAGCAGATACGTTTGGCTCCTAACTCTTGTGTTCTAAACTTTATAGCCGCTAAATCTGTTGTTGCATAGAGGAAACCACCATCACTCTTCTGGATAATAAGAGGATTGTCACTCCCCTCAAAAAAGATACACTCTGCATCTTGGCTCTTTGTTGAGATGCCTTTTTTCTGAAAGTCTTGAACTACCTGCGCTAAATCATCATTATAGCTGCTTTCGCTTTTTACAGCAGACTTATCGAGTTTTACGCCTAAAGTATCGTAGACATCTTGGCAGTGCTCAAGTGACTTCTCTATAAAAGCACTCCAAAGACTAAGGCACTTTGCGTCTCCACCCTGCAATTTAACAACATACTCTCTTGCGCGCTTTGCAAACTCTTCATCTGCATCAAAACAAGCTTTGGCTTCTTTATAGAACTCCTCTAGATCACTTAGTTTCGAGTTACTCTCTTTGCCATTCTCTTCAAAGTAGGCAATAAGCATACCAAACTGCGTACCCCAGTCCCCTATATGGTTTTGTCTTATTATCTCATCGCCAAGAAACTCAAAGAGGTTGGCTATTGTGTCACCAATAATTGTAGAACGCAGGTGCCCCACGTGCATCTGTTTTGCCATATTTGGGCTTGAGTAGTCTACAACAACCTTTATAGGGTCGCTCTTTTTTGCTACTCCGGCTCTCTCATTTAGGGCTAAAGGTAAATTCTTGGCAATAAATGTGCTCTCTAGGGTAAGATTCAAAAACCCAGGTCCCGCAACACTTACATCGCTAAAAATAGGGTTTGTTTTAATTATATCTGCAATTTTGTTCGCAATTTCGCGCGGGTTGCTCTTTAACTCTTTAGCAAGTGCCATTGCACCATTATACTGGTAGTCACCAAACTCTGGTTTAGTAGCTTCTGTTACAGTTATATTGCTGCTTGTTACCCCAAGTTGGTTGAGAGCATCTGTTATAATTTTTGTCAGTTGTGATTTTATATGCATAAAGATTTATCCATTTGTGTAGTAGTTTTATTCAACCATGTCTATTGTAATTCTTTCTAAATAAAGAGCTTTATAGATTGGAATCAATAAAATATGCTCTTCTTCTAAAAGAGTATAATGCAAAAGAGAAAAGTAGCATTTAAGCGTTCTTACTCTCTTTTGCTTCTGTATTGGTCGCTTGTGCAGATTTGTCTTCTAGCTCAGTTTTCGCTTTCTCTGCTACGTCGCCCTCTTTCTCATCTTCGTTTACCGCTTTTTTGAAATCTTTTATTCCCTTACCTAAACCTTTTGCAAGTTCAGGAATCTTTTTACCACCAAAAAGTAGTACTACAACCATAATAATCGCAAATAGTTCCCAACCACCAGGCATTCCCATAGTTATCCTTTTAAATTGTTTCTCTAATTATACTCATTTTTTATAGTTTGAGTGCTTAACACCCAAGGAAAGAGTAGAACTTTTCTTGAATAGCTCTTCTCTACTTACCCTTGCCGATAGTAGTAAGCCCAAAGGTAACCCAGCTTTGCATACCGCCACGATAGTATTTTATCTTCTCTTTAGGGTACCCTAAATTTAAAAGCGAGTACTTGGCATCTCTAATAAGTTGTATAGACTGCAGACACCATGCGCCGTTACAGTAGACGACAACAGTTTTCGCTTTTGAAAAGTCTAAAGTGCCATCTTTTTTCTTCTCTACATTAAACTCTAGGTTAAGTGTTTCAATAGCATTCTCTCTGTCTTTAAAGAGCATAAATGGTACATTTAAAGCGGTCGGAATATGTATAGACTCATACCAATCCTCTGTTCGTGCATCGACAAGGATTATATCTTCACTCTTCTCTGCCTCTTTTATGTAATTGATTACCTCAAGCTCTCCGACTGTTTCAATACCCTCCGCCACTTTCATTGGAGCAATTTTACCACGGAGGGTATTTTGGTACTGTTTCGGGATAGTAGGTACTTCTCTTTTGATTACGTAGGTATGACCATCTTTTACAACTTTTACCTCTTTAACACCTTTTGTGATAAAGCTCTCTTTCGCAAAGAGTGCAATAGTAATTGTTGCTATCAAAAATAGTGCTTTCATAATATTTCCTTTTTATTGATTATAATAATCAATTATATAGAAAAAGGCTTAAGCTACTCTTAACCACTGTAATGGGATAGTAAACCTCTATTGCGATACCCATTGTTTAATAAACTCTTTATTCTCCTCTTGACTCATTCGGTGGCGAGCAGCATTTGCAATAGAGATAAATGCATTTTTTGCCTCTTCTATAGAGTTGTTTACTATTAAAAAGTCATACTCATTGAGCGCTTCTATCTCTATTTTAGCGTTGCTTACTCTCTTGCTAATAACTTCATCACTATCGCTCTCTCTAGCCTTAAGTCTAACCTCTAGCTCTGTAAGGGTAGGTGGTGTTATAAATGCACTGACTACTTTAGAGCCTAGCGCATCTCTTACTAGGCGGTGCCCCTGTATATCAATATCAAAAATAACAAGTTTCCCTTTCTCCAGTGCCTCTTTTACCGGAAGCAGAGAAGTGCCGTAATAGTTGCCGTGTACAGTCGCGTACTCTAAAAAATCACCATTTACTATACCCTCTTCAAACTGCTCTTTTGTTACAAAATGGTAATCTTTTCCCTCTACTTCGCCCTCTCTTGGAGTTCTGGTTGTTGTTGATACAGAGAAGTAAAAGTCGCCTATAGAGTCAGCTGCTGCATTGATAATTGTACTTTTTCCAGCACCACTAGGTCCGGAGAGAACTAAAACAGCACTACTCATCTTCACTCTTTTTAAAAGTTACCTTGAGTGTTACTTTTGCTCCTCTAAGTAGGCTTTTAAGCTCTTTTGTCTTGAAGCTAGTTAATTCGTATAGAAGCTCTTTTGCCTCTTTGCCTTTAATTTTAAAAGAGTCACCCTCTTGAAGCATCTCAAAAGGAGTTAACTCCTCCTCTTTGTCATCTTCATAATCTGTATCATCATCCATAGCCATAAGGGCTTTTATATGTGCAATCTCATCGGGGTCTAGCACATTTGTTTTAATCTCTTTGTTTATTTTTTGTGGCAGTGGAGTATTTTTTATAGCCTCTTCAATATCTTGTGGTAAAAATGGTTTCGATACAATAGCCTCTGCCTCGTAGCTCCCATCTCCTAAGAGAATAATGGCATTATCGTTCTCTTGTAGAAAGGTTAAAGTGTTCTCTAGATCATCAATAGAGTCATCAACAATTACAATGCTCTCAGAGAGCTCATCTATTGCTTCAATATCAATAAAGCTGATTTTTTCATCACGTTGTTTAAATATGAGTTTTAAGAGTTCGTTAACAATCAACGATTTACTAACTATAGCGATTTCTTTCATTTTGGAGCCTACTGTATTATATTGAGATAAAAAATTTTACTATATAAATGGTTAAAGTATTGCTAAATGGAGAAATAAGTGGTACACTCGACAGGATTCGAACCTGTGACCTTCTGAACCGCAATCAGATGCTCTATCCAGCTGAGCTACGAGTGCATAAATTACTAATGTTATTGAGAGCGAAATTATAGCCAAGCTGAGCTTAAATATCTATAAAAAGCTCGCTTAGATTCTAGTGGTTTACTACTTAAAGAGATCCTCAAGTGCTGATGTGTCTGAAGTTTTTGTAACCTGCTCTTCGTTTGTCTCAGCAACTGCTACATTACCCTCGACATCATTAAGCTCTATTGCAAATTTTGTCAGCATAGAAGCTAGGCGGATATTGATACCGCTTTTTCCTATCGCTTTTGCCTTTTGGTCAGCTGTAACATCTACCACAACTCGTTTGTCGTTTTCTGTATTGCTAACTACCTTTACGCTTTTGATAACAGCAGGTGAAAGCGCTCTGGAGATATAAATCTCCGGGATTGGAGAGTACTCTATACAGTCTATATTCTCACCACTTAACTCTTTACTCACAGCGTTAATACGTACCCCACTGCTACCAACTGCTGCACCAACTGGGTCGATGTTCATTCTATCTGTCATAAGCGAAACTTTTGCTCTCTCCCCTGGAATTCTTGCACTAGAGACAATCTCTACATCACCATCTTCTATCTCTGGAACCTCTTTTTCCATAAGGAGCTCTAAAAATTTTGGAGCAGTTCGCGTAAGCTCAAGCGACATACCTGCCTTTGGGTCTACACGTACAAATTTAAGAAGAGCCTTCATAGAGTCTCCCTTCTTAAACTGTTCGCCTTTAATACGGTTACGCTGTGTTAAGATACCACGAAGCTCACCAATTTCTATATAGGTATTATCGTCTGCATCAACTTGGTTAACTGTTCCTAGAACAACTGTTCCAACTTTATCTTTATATTTATCAAAGAGCTCTTGCTCAATGTTTCGCTGCAGGTGGTACTCTAACTCTTTATAGAAGTTTGCAGCACCTGTATGCCCATACTCTTCTAAATCAAACTCAGAACGCAGGTGGTCGCCAATTTCGACATCACCATACTCTTGTGCCTCTGTTAGAGAGATATAAACCTCTGGTTGCTCCTCTAGAAGTGGGTCGTCATCGGCAACAATATTTAAAACTTTGTAAATATCAACTCTATCTTTTTTTGTATCTTCGACGACCTCGAACATACACTCTTGCCCTTCTAATCTTTTGGCAGTATTTATTAAAGCATCTTTAAATGCTCTTTTTGCACTCTCTATTGCGATATTTTTATCGTGAGCGATAGCCTCTATAATTGCACTTGTTTTTTCCATAAAATTACCTTTTGCAATCACCAACAGTATTTAACATTATTAAAGCAGTCATTAGGGGATTGTCTCTTCTTTGTAGGGTT